>JBPEXK010000172.1:0-5049 GCA_052031745.1 Marinobacter sp.
CCGGCAGGACATAGGTCCGGTCCAGCGCCACCGGGGTGCGCGGGCCCTGCAGCACCAGCCGCCAGAGGATATGGTCCCGGCCCTGATCATCGCTGGCGGGCAGATTGCTGGGGGGCTGGAAGCAGAAGCTCACGGTGGCACCGGCGCCGTCGGCGCGCACCTCCGGCACCTGATCGTCCTGCCAGAGCAGCGATTCCCTGCGGGTCTTGTTCTTGCCGCGGCTGATCCGCACTTTCAGGCATTGCAGGGTGGCCCGCCAGTCGTCGGCGGGCAGCGGGCGGGTGAAGTGGATGCGGCCGGCAACGTCGCCACCGATCTGGCCCGGTGCCGGGTCCAGGGCCACCGGAGCGGGGCCGTAATAGCGCCAGTTACGCCAGGTTTTCCAGGCCTGGTGGGCCAGCCAGGTGCCCACCAGGGGAAACAGTAACGCCAGCAGAATTGGCCAGTTGCCTTGGCCCAGCTCGGCCGGGATGGCCAGAACCGCCGGCAGGCTCAGGCCGATAAAGGCCACCGCCATGAACCCGAACAGCCAGAAGCTACGGCGTTCGGCGGATGGGATGGGCGCGCCGGGTCCACCGACATTGGGCGAGGTCATTTCCAGTCGTCGTCCGCTTTGTCCTGGGCCTCGAGTTCCGCCTGGCGCTCCTTGATCTTTTTCATCTTCTCGTCAGAGATTTTCATGCTGTGGGCGGAATCCCGCAGGATCATCAGGCCGCCGACGATCAGGGCCAGGGCAAGAATCAGGAAAATCCATCCGATGGTGGGCATCGCTATACTCCATGAAGTCTGTTTGTTGATAGTGACCCAGCCAGGCCGGAACCGGCAACCGCTTTGGAGATGCGGGGCCTGAAGGGGCAACAAGCTTTGGTTTTGAGCCGAGTGTTCCAGCGCATTTTCAGCTTGAAATTTGCGCGTGTCGCGAGTGGTTATTTCGCGGGTTTTGAACTAAATGTACGGGAGAGAAAAGACGCCGATCTAGCGCGCAAGCTGCGGCTGTCAGATCAGGGGAAAGCTGACCCAACGGCAAAGCCAAAGGTTGATCATGGCGACCGATTCCTCTGAGACCCACCCACCGTCAGGCTCTGACTGGCTGGTCGGCGGTGGTGAAATGGGGGCGCTGGTCAAGGCGAAAGACTGGTCCCTCACCTCTCTTGGCCCGCGAGACCGCTGGCCCGAGCTACTGCGTTCTGTCGTTAATCTATGCCTCAATTCCAGCGCCCCCATGAGTGTTGCCTGGGGGCCACACTTCGTCCAAATCTACAACGACAGTTACCGGAGCTTTTGTGGCAGCAAGCACCCCGAGTCGCTCGGACAGGACTTCAGGACGGTGTGGGCGGAGACCTGGCATTTGGTGAGTGAGGCTTTCGAAATGGCCTCGGAAGGTCAACCCTCGCCCTTGGTCAAGCGTCGCGTTTTTCTCGACCGTTTGGGGTATTTGGAGGAAGTTTTTTTAGCGTCGAGTTTCAGTCCAATCTTCGATTCTGACGGACGTGTCGCCGGCATTCTCCACCCGGTGACCGAAATCACCGATCAGGTGTTGGGAGAGCGACGATTGCGGGTGATTCAATCGATCACCGACCGTTTGGTGGGAGTCAGGACCGTTAAGGCTGCAGTGGCCGAAGCCGTGCGTACTCTGAAACGGCATAAACTCGAGCTGCCTTTTGTCCTGTTCTATACAGTCGATCCTTCCGAAGACGAGGCCCACTTGTGCGACTCCAGCGGCCTGGAATCCGCGGGAGTCGACGTGCTGGCGTCCACCATCGATCTTCGAAACAATGCCTCCAGTTGGCCCGTCGATCACGTCCTCTCATCGGGCGAGACCATGGAACTGACCGACCTTTCCGCCCGGGTTTCTATTGTGTGTTCGCCCTACGAGGAACCGCTCGAAGAGGCAGTGCTCATGCCACTCGCCCTGGACCGGGAGGACCTGCCCAGCGCCGTGTTGATTGCAGGTGTGAGCGCCCGAAAACGGCTGGACACCCCGTACCGCAATTTCTTTTCAATGCTCAGATACACCATTGAGAACGAATTGTCCCATGCCGGCGCCTACGAGGACGTGTGCCTTCAGACCGAGGCGCTTGAGGAGCGGGACCGGCTGAAAACGGCGTTTTTTACTCAGATCAGTCACGAGTTGCGAACCCCACTGACCCTGCTCATAGGGCCAGTATCGGAAATGTTGAAAACGGGTCGGGAAAGCCTCTCGGAGATGGACATTCGGCGCCTGGAGATCGCCAACCGGAATGCCCTCAGGTTGATGAAGCTGGTCAACGCGCTGCTTGATTTTGCCCAGATTGAAGCCGGTCGGGTCGAACCCGTTTACACCCCCGTGGACCTTCCCACCCGTACTCGCGAATTGGCCAGTATGTTTGAGTCCGCTTTCGAGCTGGCGGGCGTCGAATTTGCCGTTGATTGTCCCGAGACGTCGGAGCCCGCCTTTGTGGACCCGGTTATGTGGGAGAAGATCGTGTTGAACCTCCTGTCCAACGCTTTCAAGTTCACAGCAAAGGGGCGGGTCAGTCTGAGTCTGAAGCCGAAGACCGAGCATTTCGAGTTGACGGTTGAAGATACCGGCATAGGCGTTGGCGAAAACGAGCTCACACAGATTTTCGAGCGTTTTCACAGGGGGGAGGCTGACTCGTATCGGCAACATAGAGGCAGCGGCATTGGCCTGTCCTTGGTAAAAGACATGGTGAATATGCATGCCGGCACCATTCAGGCGGAATCGCGGACCGCAGGGGGAAGTCGGTTTACCGTTTGTATTCCCCGAGGCAAATCACACCTCAGAGAGGATCGAGTGAGCGATCTTGTGCCCCAGGAATCCAATCTTGCGGGCCTGGCTTACATCGCAGAAGTGGTGCAATGGTTGGGAAATCACGAAGGCGAAGATGAGTCTGAATCGTCGGAAGGCTCGCGCAGGTCCAGCAGTCCGCGGGTGCTGGTCGTTGAGGATACCGCCGATATGCGTCGCTACCTCTATGACATCCTCTCTCCCTTCTGTTGGGTCGAGACTGTTTCTGACGCCGAGAAAGCGCTGGAGATCCTGCGTCAGGATCCACCGGACCTGCTGATCAGCGACCTGATGCTACCCAACGTCGATGGCTACGAACTGACCAAACAAATTCGCTTGTCGGAGGACACCAGTCGGTTGCCGGTCATACTGCTGTCGGCCCGAGCGGACGAACAGACACGGGTGGCAGGATTGCAGTCGGGCGCCGACGACTACCTGATCAAACCCTTCTCTGTGAGCGAGTTGATTGCGCGGGTTCAGTTGCACTTGAATGCTGGAAGCGCGCGAAAGCGGGCGATCGAGAAAGCACAGCACGATGACCTGACGGACCTGCCGAACCGGGTACTGATCTACGAGTTCATTGAACGGCTCATTGGCAGTGCTGAACGGGCACAGGCGCGAATGGCGGTGCTTTTTATTGATATGGACCGGTTCAAGCCCATCAACGATGAATATGGCCACGCGACTGGCGACGCGGTTTTACTCGAGGTCGCCGCACGACTTTCACGAGGCGTGCGCGAAGAAGATTCCGTTGGACGGATTGGTGGGGACGAATTTTTGGCCGCGCTTTCCCACATTCATGCGCCTTCCGATGCGGCGATGGTGGCTCGTCACCTGATCGACTCGCTTTCGAAACCTTACGTTGTGGACGGCCATGAACTCACCACCACGCCGAGTGTTGGCATCGCGCTGTTTCCGGAGGACGGCAAGACCCCGGATGAGCTCGCCCACGCGGCCGACCAAGCCATGTATATGGCCAAGCTTGCTGGCCCGGGCCAGCTTCGATTTTGTTCAAAACAGGTGAACCAGCAACTGCGGAAGTCCAGCCTGATCGAGCACCGATTTGAGAGGGCCTTCTCCCAGGGTGAGTTTGAATTGCATTACCAGCCGGTCGTCGATTACCAGAGCGGGCAGTTGACCAGCGTTGAAGCGTTCACCCGCTGGCGAGGAAGCAAATACGGGCCACGGGAGTTTTTCCCGGTTGCGGAACGGTGTGGTTTGATGGAACCGTTTGGCGACTGGATTATTCAACAGGTGTGTCGCCAACTGAGGGTTTGGGGCGACGAGGGGGTTGCGCCATTGACGGTGTCGATTAACGTGTCGCCCGAGCAATGTCACCAGCTTCACCTGTTCCAGCATTTGATGCGCTCCACGGCTGAGAATGGTTTGTCGCCGGGCTCGGTGCAGATCGAGTTGACCGCGTTGCAGTTGAGCGAGGGCAATGGAAGCGACACCGCAGAGCTAATACGGAAGCTGAAGTCCGCGGGCTTTAAGTTGGCGTTGGATCATTTTGGCAATGAGGCGTCGAACCTATCCAGTCTTATCGAGTACGCACCGGACTGCCTGAAGTTGGATGACACCCTCAGTGAACTCAGGGGTGGGGCTGCGCAGCATCAAACCCTGGTCAAGGGCATTGTAACTCTGGGCGCGGCCATGGGCTTTCGGGTGGTTGCCGAGCATGTTGAAAATGCTGCCACCCTCACCGCTTTGCAGTCGGCGGGATGCCGGGACTTTCAGGGCTTCCATATCTGTCCGCCGCTGGCCGCAAATGATTTTGCCCATTGGTATCAGGGCTGGCGATCTGCCTGATTTGGAACCAACAAAAAACCGCGGCACTGGGCCGCGGTTTTTTGTGGTAGCCGACGCTCAGTAGTTCTTGCGTTCGAACTGATCGTCCTGGGGATCGGCGGTGTAGCGGCCTTCCACCTGGTCCCAGTGGTAGGTGTCGCCCATCATGGCGCCGATGCGGCTGTCCGCGGTGGCGGCGCTGGCGGCATCCAGGCCGGTGGGCGTGCGCTTGCCGCGCCAGTTGATGGTGACTTCCTCCGGGGCAGCCGAGGCCATGGAGCGGAAGTACCAGGGCACCACATGGTTGTGCTTGTTGACGTAGTCACCGGAGGCCAGGTACCAGAACCGGTTATGGATAAAGGTGACAATGCCTTCCAGTGCGGTGTTCTTGTCGCCAATCCAGACATCCTGGATGCCGGAGGACTTGTACCAGGTTACCGGGGTGTTGTGAGCCTGAATCAGTTCCTCGATGG
>JBPEXK010000173.1:0-2955 GCA_052031745.1 Marinobacter sp.
TCCTGCGCCGAGGGTGACACCGGCATGATCTACGAGGGCGCGCTGGACTTTGAGCTGCGCGAGAACACCGTGGACTCCATGCCCAACATTCCGTTCAAGATCATGATGAACGTAGGCAACCCGGACCGGGCCTTTGATTTCCAGTCCCTGCCCAACGAAGGCGTTGGCCTGGCGCGTCTGGAGTTCATCATCAACCGCATGATTGGGGTGCACCCGAAAGCGCTGCTGAACTTTGACGGCCTGCCGCGGGACATTAAGCAGACCGTGGAGAAGCGCATTTCCGGCTACAGCTCACCGGTGGACTTCTACGTCGACAAGCTGGTGGAAGGCATTTCCACCCTGGCCGCGGCGTTTGCGCCCAAGAAAGTCATCGTGCGTCTGTCTGATTTCAAATCCAACGAATACGCCAACCTGATTGGCGGCACCCTGTACGAGCCGGACGAAGAGAACCCGATGCTCGGTTTCCGGGGCGCCTCCCGCTACATCTCCGACACCTTCCGGGATTGCTTCGAGCTCGAGTGCCGCGCTCTGAAGAAGGTGCGTAACGAGATGGGCCTGACCAACGTGGAAGTGATGGTGCCGTTCGTACGTACCGTGGGCGAGGCCGAGCAGGTGGTGAACCTGCTGGCGGAAAACGGCCTGAAGCGCGGCGAGAATGGCCTGCGCGTGATCATGATGTGCGAGCTGCCGGCCAACGCACTGCTGGCGGAGCAGTTCCTGGAGCACTTCGACGGCTTCTCCATCGGCTCCAACGACCTGACCCAGCTGACCCTGGGCCTGGACCGGGATTCCGGCATCATCGCGCACCTGTTCGATGAGCGGAACGAGGCCGTGAAAGCGCTGCTGTCGAACGCGATCCAGGCGTGCAAGAAGGCCGGCAAGTACATCGGTATTTGCGGGCAGGGCCCATCCGACCATCCGGATCTGGCCAAGTGGCTGATGGATCAGGGCATCGATACCGTGTCCCTGAACCCGGATTCGGTGCTGGATACCTGGTTCTTCCTGGCCGACGAAAAAATCGACTGAGCCCATTCAAGGAATAGGAGAGCGTAACGTGGCAGATATCATTACACCGGATCTGTGTGACGAGTTTCCGGAAGTGGAAGTGGTCGAGCCGGGTTTCAACAACTACGGCGGCAACAAGGCGTTCGGTGGCGAGATCGTCACCGTGAAGTGCTTCGAGGACAACTCGGTGGTCAAGGAGCAGGTGGGGCTGCCCGGCAATGGCAAGGTCATGGTCGTGGACGGTGGCGCTTCCAAGCGCCACGCCCTGCTCGGCGATATGCTGGCCGAAAAGGCGGCCAGCAACGGTTGGGCCGGCCTGATCATCTATGGCTGCGTGCGCGACGTGGATGAAATTGGCAACACCGCCCTCGGCGTGCAGGCTCTGGGAACCCACCCGCGCAAGAGTGAGAAGCGGGGCCTGGGCGACCTGAACGTGCCGGTCACTTTTGGTGGCGTTACCTTTACCCCGGGCGATTACGTATACGCCGATAACAACGGCATCATCGTTTCCAAGAAACCTCTGGTCTGAGGGGTTCCTGGTTCTCCGAAAGGGGCAGGGAAGACGCAGACAAACAAAAACGGCGGCCAATTGGCCGCCGTTTTTCGTTCTATGCCCGCCGTTAGCGGGTGACTTCGTTGATGTTGGTGCCCAATAGGAAACCGTTGCCTTCCGGCTCGCAGCGAATCACTTCGCACACGGTTTCCAGAGGCGGGAACTGGTCGCTGCTGGGGTGAAGTACAGTTTCCAGCTCTTCACCCACCGCTACTTCCTGCTCCACATAGAGCTGCATGCCGGTGGCGCTCAGGTCACGGCAGACGCCTTTGAAGCGGTTGCCCTTTGAATCGGTGATTTCGATTTCCGAATTCACCTGCATACGGTGAAAATCGCGCTTTTCCGAGTAGTCCTTCATGGTATCAAGCCCAGTTGTCAGTTTTTCTTGTTGGTTTGAGCATCGGAATGATCAGCGCCAGCAATACGCCGCCCAGGACCAGACCGGCGCCCAGCAGCATGAAATCGGATTCTTTGCTGGCTTCCAAGCGTTCGTTTTCCGCGGTCAGCACTTCGAGGTCGTTGCGGATTTTCTGGTTTTCTTCACGCAGCTCCCGGTTGCGGCGCTCCAGGTTGATGGAGTCGGCGGCAATGCTCTTGATCCGCTGCAGCTCTTCCTGCAGGGATTCCGAGCGCTGAGACAGGGACGCTTCCGAGTTTTCCAGGGCATTTCGCTCCTGAGTGGTCTCAGACAGCTGTTCTTTCACCTGGGTCAGCTCGGTGCGAGTCTGTTCCAGCTCCCTGTTCACCTGGCGCAGGCGATCGGCGGCAATGGGCGTGTCGCTCAGGTACTGACTGGAAACCCAGCCTTCGGTGCCTTTGGGGGTGCGTACCCGGGTATACCCGGAATCGGTGTTTTCCAGAACCTCAAGGGGTGTACCGCTGGGCACCGCGTTTTCAATAATGCGGAATTGGGTGCCTGCACCGGCCCGCACCGGCAGGTACAGCTGGTCGTCCACCCACACGGTCTTCGCCTGGGCTACCGCCACAGAGGACACAACAAAAAGCACACTGATGATTAGACGAAAAGGCGTCACTGGATACGTTCCTGGGTCGATTAAAAAACAGTCATTGATCGAAGGCGCAATTTTGTCACAGATAACCGGTCGTTCAAGCGCACCCGCATTACAATAAGCTCATGCGGTGCCGGCCAAACCCTAGGGCAGCACGGCCTTGAACGGTTTAACCACCACCTTCTGGTAGACGCCGGCTTCAATGTACGGGTCGGCGTCGGCCCAGGCCTGTGCCGCTTCCAGGGAATCGAATTCCGCCACCACCAGGCTACCGGTAAAACCAGCCTCGCCGGGGTCGGGCGTGTCGATGGCGGGGTGGGGGCCGGCCACCAGCAGACGTCCCTCGGCTTTCAGGGCGTTCAGGCGTTCGAGGTGGGCAGGCCGTGC
>JBPEXK010000174.1:0-1241 GCA_052031745.1 Marinobacter sp.
CGGGTGTGAAGGCCTCCCTGGTATTGATTCTGCTGGCCATCCCGCTGCTGATTCCCTGGAACGTGGTGGGCACCATCTGGCAGATCTTCGGCCGGGGCGACATTGGCCTGTTTGGCTGGGCACTCAATTCCATGGGGCTGGACTACAACTACACCGGTGACACGGTGGATGCCTGGTTCACCGTGCTGCTGATGGACGTCTGGCACTGGACCCCGCTGGTGGCGCTGCTGTGTTACTCCGGCTTGCGCGCCATCCCCGAGGCCTTTTACCAGGCCGCCGAGATCGACCGCGCCTCCAAGTGGGCGGTGTTCCGCTACATCCAGTTGCCGCGGCTGAAGAACGTGCTGGTGATTGCGGTGCTGCTGCGCTTCATGGACAGCTTCATGATCTACACCGAGCCGTTCGTCCTGACCGGTGGCGGGCCCGGCAGCTCCACCACCTTCCTGAGCCAGACCCTGACCACCATGGCGATCGGCCAGTTCGATCTGGGCCGGGCGGCGGCCTTCTCGCTGATCTACTTCCTGATCGTGCTGCTGATTTCCTGGCTGTTCTTCACCGCCATCACCCACGCCGACAAAGAAAAATAAGGAGGGCGCGATGAAACAGACCCGCTCCAAGAACATCGGCATCGCCATCTACATCGTGCTGCTGCTGACCCCGATCTACTGGCTGCTGAACATGTCGTTCAAGACCAACCAGGAGATCCTCAGTGGCCTGACCCTGTGGCCGGAGAAGTTTACCTTCGCCAACTACGCCACCATCTTCACCGACCCGAGCTGGTACAACGGCTACCTCAATTCCATGCTCTACGTCTCCATCAACGTGGTGATCACGCTGCTGGTGGCCCTGCCGGCGGCCTACGCGTTCAGCCGCTACAAGTTCATCGGCGACAAGCACCTGTTCTTCTGGTTGCTCAGCAACCGGATGGCGCCGCCGGCGGTGTTCCTGCTGCCGTTCTTCCAGCTGTACTCCTCGATCGGCCTGTTCGACACCCACATTGCCGTGGCCCTGGCGCACTGCCTGTTCAACGTGCCGCTGGCGGTGTGGATTCTCGAGGGTTTCATGTCCGGGGTACCGCGCGAATACGACGAGATGGCCTACATTGATGGCTACAGCTTCCCCCGGTTCTTCGTGAAGATTTTCCTGCCGATGATCCGGTCCGGGATTGGTGTTACTGCCTTCTTCGCGTTCATGTTCTCCTGGGTCGAACTGCTGTTGGCGCGGACCCTGACCTCGGTGGA
>JBPEXK010000175.1:0-1058 GCA_052031745.1 Marinobacter sp.
GCGGCGCCCACCCCACTGACTTCAGCCATTTCCTCCAGCGACTGGGGCTTGCGTTCCAGCATGTCGAACAGCGTGGCGTCGTGGAAGATAACGTAGGGCGGCACGCCTTGCTTGTCCGCCAGTTCCTTCCGGCAGGCGCGCAAGGCATCCCAGCCCTCCTGGTCGGTGATTTGCTCGCGAATCGCTGCGCCGCTGCGACTGCCTCGACTCCCGGCCGAGGATTTCTTGACCACCGGGTCTTTGCGCAGCTCAACCGGCTGCTCGCCTTTCAAAAGAGGCCTACATGCCTCTGTCAGTTGCAGCGCCCCGTAGCCCTCCGGGTCTGCCCGCAGGTAGCCATTGGCGACCAACTGACGAAACACTGACTTCCATTCGTTGGCCGACAGCTCGGTACCAATGCCATAGGTAGACACCGCCTGGTGACCGGACTGCAGGATGCGTTCGTTTTCCGAGCCGCGGAGCACGTCGATCAGATAGGTGACACCGAACCGCTGACCGGTCCTGAACACGCAGGACAGGGCTTTCTGCACAGCCACGGTACCGTCCCAGGTTTCCGGCGGATTCAGGCAGGTGTCGCAATTGCCACAAGGTTGCTCCAGAGTATCGCCGAAGTAACGCAACAGCACCTCGCGACGGCACCGGGTGACCTCGCACAGTCCCAACATGGCATCGAGCTTCTGCCGTTCCACGCGCTTGAACTGATCGTTGCCCTGGGAAGCCTCCAGCATCTGGCGCAGCTTGATCACATCCTGCAGGCCGTAGACCATCCAGGCGGTGGAGGGCTTGCCATCGCGGCCGGCACGACCGGTTTCCTGGTAGTAGGCCTCCAGGCTCTTGGGCAGGTCCAGGTGCGCGACAAAGCGAACGTCGGGCTTGTCGATACCCATGCCGAAGGCGATGGTGGCGACGATAATGACGCCGTCTTCCCGGAGAAAGCGCTCCTGGTGCTGGGCCCGAACCTCGGCGGTCAGGCCGGCGTGGTAGGGCAGTGCGGTGTAGCCCTTGTCGGCCAGCATCTTTGCCGTCGCGTCGACCTTGTTGCGGGACATGCAGTACAC
>JBPEXK010000176.1:0-15428 GCA_052031745.1 Marinobacter sp.
GCGACCCCGTCCACCTACGAGGCCGAGCACGCCGGCCAGGTGGTGGAGCAGGTGGTGCGGCCGACCGGGCTGCTGGATCCGGAGATTGAGGTGCGTCCGGCCTCAACCCAGGTGGACGACCTGCTGTCGGAGATCCATACCCGGGTGGCAGCCGAGGAGCGGGTTCTGGTTACCACCCTGACCAAGCGTATGGCGGAGGACCTGACCGACTTCCTGATGGAGCACGACATCAAGGTGCGCTACCTGCACTCGGACATCGACACGGTCGAGCGGGTGGAGATTATCCGGGATCTGCGCCGCGGCGAGTTTGATGTGCTGGTGGGGATCAACCTGCTGCGGGAGGGTCTGGACATGCCCGAGGTGTCCCTGGTTGCCATCCTCGACGCCGATAAAGAGGGCTTCCTTCGCTCCGAGCGTTCGCTGATCCAGACTATCGGGCGCGCAGCCCGGAACGTGAACGGCAAGGCCATCCTGTACGGCGACCGCATTACCGGCTCCATGCAGAAGGCGATCGATGAAACCGAGCGCCGGCGCGCCAAGCAGATGGCGCACAACGAAGAGCACGGCATTACCCCGCAGGGCCTGAACAAGAAGATCGGCGATATCATGGAAGGCGCCGGTGGCGGTGGCGGGCGCGGGCGTCGCAAGGCGGAGCGTCCGGGCCAGAAGGCGGCGGAAGAAGCCGAGCAGTATCGCGTCAAGACCGGCAACAAGTCGCCGGAAGAGGTGCTCAAAGAGGTTTCCCGTCTTGAGGACGAAATGTACAAGGCGGCCTCTGACCTGGATTTCGAGACCGCGGCCCGGCTGCGGGACGAGATCTCGGAACTCAAAGAGGCGGCGCTCAGGACCGGCTGATCAGCTGGTCCGCTTCGGACCGACGATCACGGCGGCTTGCAGGGGTTGCAGGCTGCCGTAGCGGGACATCTTGTTGAACACCCGCCGATCGATCGGCAGGTACTGCTTGTCGGCCACGGTCTCGCCGGCGTCCACGTCGATCTCCGGATCGTGCAGGTAGACGAACTGATCGTCGATGGCGCACACGGTGACCCAGTGCGGAACCCGGCTTCGGTTCAGTTGCCAAGTGCTGATCAGGATAACCGGAATGCAGCCGTCGTGAAGCGCCCGCTCCATGCCCTCGAGAGTGAGCGGGTCGTGGCGCAGCTCAATGTCGGTCTGGCCGATGTCGTGCAGAAAGCCCTCGTGCACCAACTCCAGCACCCGTTTCTTGTCCTCGTTACGCACCGTGTCTTTGAACAGCGCGCCTTCCTTGCTGATCCAGGCGCTGGCATGAAACCCCCGGTTCCAGGCCGACAGGGCGAGGCCGTGGGGACCACAGCCGCCGTGCCCGGCAAGCATGAAAATGGTGGTGGCCTCGCGCCAGAGCCGCAGCTCCTCGAGGGTGCTTACCGGCTGGTCATCGTCCAGGGCCGCCATGGCCATGATCAGCGCGGCAGGGCCACAGGAGAAATCGGTGGTCTGCGGGTAGTAGGGCACCACCGGAAAGTTGCCGGACGGTTCGTAGAACAGGATGCGGCGTTCGAAGCGCAGGGCGTCGCCGTGGTCCTCGTAATAGTCCCGGTAGGTGCCAAATTTGCGGTAGCCCAGGCGCTCGTACAGGCCGATGGCCGGCTGGTTGTCCTCCCGGACTTCCAGGCGCATGACAATACGGCCGGCCGCCACGGCTTCCCGTTCCGCGGCGCGAATCAGTTTCTCACCGGCGCCGCGACCACGTGCGGCCGGAGCCACGGCGATGGAATAGATCCGGGCCAATCGGGTGGCGGCGTTCATCAGCACCAGCACATAGCCCACCAACTGGTCGTCGAGGGTGGCGACCATCAGCCGGTCCCGGGGCACCTCCAGAAAGCGGCGGAAACTCCGACGGGAGATGCGGTCTTCGTCGAAGCATTGATTCTCCAGGCGAACGAGGGCATCCAGGTCGGCGGGCGTGGCCTGTCGGAGCAAGAGGTCGGGCATGGTGATGGAGCCTTGGTGTAATTCGGGTCAGGGCATGCATGAGGGCTTCCCTTCTCCGGCTATTATGAGAGAGTGTGTGCCTCAGCAACATAGCTCAAGTATGCGTAAATGCACGCATTATTCGGGGATCTGATTGTGCCCGATTCCGCGCGGGAGTATTGTTGCCAACATTAGCCCGGGCCTGACCTTCAGGGAGGATTGCCCCAGATGTCACGTTTGTTGATTGTAGTGGATCGCGCCAAAGACTGGTCGCCGTATTATCCCAGTGAAGACGTGCTGACGTTTGACCAGTATCTGCAATTTACCTCGCCGGCAACGGGCCGGGTGCGGGTCATCAATCTTTGCCAGAGCGCGAAATACCTCAGCCGCGGCTATTACTGTTCGCTGTTGGCGGAGGCCCGTGGCCACCATGTGGTGCCGTCGGTAATGACACTCAACGATCTGAGCCGCAAGGGCCTGTTCTCCCTGGAACTGGAAGAGCTGGACGGCAGCGTCCTGGAATGGTTGGAGGCGTCTGGCTCCGCCATTGATCCAGCCACGGATGAACGCCACGCCACCCACGAAGTGCGCGTGCGTACCTATTTTGGCCAGGTTGAGCATCCGGAGCTGAAGCCGGTCGCCCGGGCGCTGTTTGAGCGCTTTCCCTGTCCGATCCTCGAAGTGGTGTTCAAGCGCCGCAAGGGCTGGCAGATCGAGTCCATGAAGCCGGCGGCACCGGCCGACCTGGATGAGCATGAGCAGGACAACTTCGCCGCCGCCCTGGACAAGTTCAGCAGCATGATCTGGCGCAAGCCGCGCACCCGGCGCCGGTACCGTTACGACTTGGCGGTATTGGTCAATCCGGATGAGGAAATGCCGCCCAGCGACAAGGTCGCGCTGTCGCGCTTCGAGAAGGCCGGTCGCAAGCTGGGCATCAACGTGGAGCAGATCACCCGGCGGGATTACATGCGTCTGCCGGAATACGACGGTCTCTTTATCCGGGAAACCACCGCCATTGACCACCACACCTATCGCTTTGCCCGCAAGGCTGAGGCCGAGGGACTGGTGGTGATTGATGATCCCGTATCGATCCTGCGCTGCACCAACAAGGTGTTCCTGGCAGACCTGCTGAAGAACAACAAGGTGCCAACCCCGAAAACCCTGATTCTGTCCAAGGATCAGAAAAACGCGGTGGAGCAGATCATTGCCGAGCTGGGCTTCCCGGTGGTGATCAAGATCCCGGACGGCGCCTTCTCCCGGGGGGTGACCAAGGCCGAGGATGAGGCCTCGCTGCGTGCCGGTCTTAAGGAGCTGTTCAAGCAATCGGCGCTGGTGTTGGCCCAGGAGTACCTGTACACCGATTACGACTGGCGCATTGGGGTATTGGGTGGCCGTGCGATTTACGCCTGTAAGTACATGATGGTGAAAGGGCACTGGCAGATCTACCAGCATGGCGAATCGTCCAGCGAGAGCGGCGACTTCGAGACCATGCCCACTTACGAGGTGCCGCGCAATGTCATTCAAGCCGCGCTCAGCGCCACCAAGCTGATCGGCAACGGCCTCTACGGCGTCGACATCAAGCAGTCGGGCAACCGGGTGGCGGTAATTGAGGTGAATGACAACCCCAGCATCGACGCCGGTGTCGAGGATCGGTTCCTGGGCGGCGAGTTGTACACGCTGATCATGCAGGAGTTTCTGTCCCGCATGGAGGACAATCGGCGCCGCTGAGGTTGGGGGTAGGCGTCGAAGCGATTACGGCCCGTTGACCCAGACCCGGGCGCTTCCGAACCAGTCGTAGTCGCCCAATTCGGCGCGAATGCGCTCGGCGGTCAGCAGGTCGCTGCCCGCCGAGGTGTCGAAGAACAGCTCCAGGTGCACCTTGTTCTTCAGGTAGTGCAGCCGTAGTCGGGTATTTGAGGGCAGTTCGCCAAGGCGCTCGACCAGAACCCGGTGGATCTCATCCCGGTGGGGCAGTTGGCCGGAGGTCGGCGGGTGATCCTCGTCGTTCTCGGCATCGATGTGAAAGTTGATGTCGCGGATGTTGTCCAGGGCGTCGCGCATGCCGCTGACCACCCGCATGCCGATCTGATGTCCCTCAGACACGCTGATGTCAGGGCGTACCAGCAGATGCACGTCCAGCAGAATGTCATGGCCCATGCGCCGGCTGCGCAATTCGTGCACGTTGCGGACGCCATCGGTTTGCCGGGCGATGTCCTTTAGCATTTCCGTAGCGTCCGGTGAGAGCCCGGTGTCCACCAGCTCCTTGACGCTGTCCCAGGAGAATTTCCAGCCAATCCGCACGATGATGCCGGAGATGATTACTGCTGCCAGCACATCGAGCCACACCAGGCCGGCCATGGCGCCGGTGGTTGAGAGCAGCACCACCACCGACGACAGCGCGTCGGAGCGGCTGTGCCAGGCGTTGGCAATTATCAGGTCGGAACGGATCGCACGTCCAACCCGCCGGGTGTAATGGTAGATCCATTCCTTGCTCGCCACCGATATCGCCGCTGCCAGCAACACCGGCCAGCCCGGAACGATATCGGCCTTGCCTTCCAGCAGTCTGAGTGTATTCTCCCAGGCCAGAGCCGCACCGACCGCGATCAGGATACTGCCCAGAACCAGAGTACCAAAGGTTTCTATGCGCTGGTGGCCGTAGGGATGATCCTGGTCGGGCGCCTTGCGGGACAGGCGCATGACCCCGAGAACCACCAGATCGGAGGCGACGTCGGTAAACGAGTGGATGCCGTCGACCAGAAGCGCCTGGGAATGAAAAAGAGCACCTGCGATGACCTTTATGATGCCGAGCACTGCATCGAGCACCATGCCAACGATGGTCACTCTGGACGCTGCCGCCATTTCGGCAGTGAGGTGATCCTGATGGCGCTGGTTCGAGGGGAGCGGCTCGGACATGGCGGGCTCCGATGGGGTGTCAAGAGCTTCAGTATAACGTTATTCCACAATTGAGTCGGAATTCGTTTTTTTGGCCCGCCTTGCCCCATTTATGCACAATGTTGCTGAACCGTTACCGGCTAACATTTTGTTAACACTGACTCAATACCCTTTCAAAAAAATTATAAACCACTGAAATTATTGACAAAAATAACTGGTTAAAAAATGATCAATCTGTAGATTGGCGCAGTTATCAAGGGGTGGCACCCGTTGCCCCGCAATTTTCAACAGGGTTATCCACAGATTCCGTGGAAAAGCGGGTTGAAGCTGCTCGCAACAGACATTTACAGCATTTTTTTCGCTGACAGCGAAGCTGTGGACAACTTCCGGTATACTCCGCACACCCAAATGCAAGGAGTTTTTCGATGTACGGCCTCATCCGCAACCTGCTTTTTCGGCTGCCACCTGAGCAGGCTCATAACCTGGCACTGAATGGTTTGGATACGCTCAATCGGTTGGGGCTGTTGAGCGCGCTTTCGCCAACTATAGATTCATTGCCGGTGAATGTTATGGGGTTGGATTTCCCCAATCCGGTCGGGTTGGCCGCCGGGCTGGATAAGAACGCCGATCACATCGATGCCCTGGGTGCGCTTGGTTTCGGTTTTATCGAGGTTGGCACTGTTACCCCTTTGGCGCAGCCGGGTAACCCAAAACCGCGCATGTTCCGCTTGCCGGAGCATCAGGCAATCATCAATCGCATGGGCTTCAACAACGAGGGTCTTGAGCACCTGCTGGGCCGCGTCGATCGTCGTCGTTACCAGGGCGTTCTCGGTATTAATGTCGGCAAAAATAAGGACACTCCCAACGAGCAGTCGGAGTCTGACTACCGCACGGGTATCCGCTCGGTCTACACCCGGGCCGATTACATCACCGTGAATGTATCGTCCCCCAATACACCGGGGCTCCGGGACCTGCAATTTGGTGATTCGCTCAAACAGCTGCTGGCCGCGATCAAGGACGAGCAGCGCCAGTGCCAGAGCCAGTTCGATCGGTACGTGCCCATCGCCGTGAAAATTGCACCGGACATGGACGACACCGGCATCCGCTTTGTCGCCTCGGCGTTGCGCGAGACCGGTCTCGATGGGGTGATTGCTACCAATACCACCGTCAGCCGCGATGCCGTGGCCAGTCATGTGCACGCGAACGAAGCCGGCGGTTTGAGTGGTGCGCCGGTGCGTGAGGCCTCGCTGCGGGTGATTGAAGGTCTCTATGCCGAACTGGGGGAGAGCCTGCCGATCATCGGAGTGGGCGGAATCACCGACGGTGCGAGCGCCGCGGAGAAAATCCGGGCGGGTGCCAAGCTGGTGCAGATCTACACCGGGTTTATCTACCGGGGACCGGAGCTGATCCGGGAAGCGGTGGAGGCCATCCGGGCGCTGGAGCCGGGTGCACGAATGGTTACCGCGCGGTAAAAACGGCAGGCAAAAAAATGGGCCCGCCTAGCGGGCCCGTGCGGGGAATTAACCCCGTGGCGCTTCTTCGCATGGTACGGGGCGGGAGGCCCCGTTCTGTTTATGCTTCAAATATGAAGTGTACTGCGTCAAATTTTTGTGAAAGACCAGATCAAGATCCGGATTTTAAGTGCAAGTCACGCCGACGTGACGTTTGAAAGTTTGTGGATGCCGGAAACTCCGGTCATTCCCTCCCAGTTATCGGTACGGCCCTCACGCCATCCGTTGAGCCATTCCTGGCGAATGTCCATTTGTTCGGAGGGACAACTGTCTTTGGGTTTACCTGATACGCCGGCGAGATAACCCCGCTTGAATGCACGAGCGAAAACGTCTCTTTTCTGTCTTTTCATGCCGTTCCTCACTGATGGATTAACAGAACAAGCGTGCACACACCTGCTGTGGCGAGGACAGGGGGCCCAGTCCGGGACAACCCACTATTGCCAGCTCAAGCCAGAGCAGTCAGGATCCTGTTAACGGAAACGTACATTCGTTTCCGGAACGACGCGTCACTTACAAGGTAAGTCGAACGTCGAGCCGATGTACACTAATAATTTCGTCTATATGACGGTTTTCTTATAGTTCTGTGAAATAAAGCAGTCGACCTCACCAGGAGTCAAAGTTGTCCAAATCCGTCTTTTTCGTGAGCTGCCCCAAAGGTGTTGAGTACCTGCTGGCGGATGAGCTGAGCAGTTTCGGCCTGACACCGGTGCGCAACGCACCCGCCGGCGTCTGGGCTGAGGGCAGCCTGGAGGGCGGTTACCGCGCCTGTCTCTGGTCTCGGCTGGCCAACCGGGTGATCCTGCACCTGGACGAGGTGGCTGCCACCAGTGGCGATCAGCTTTATGACGGCGTGGTGCACATGGACTGGCAACAGCACATTCCGGTGAATGGCAGCTTCCGGGTGACCTTCCTCGGGCAGAACGACGCGATTCGCAACACCCAGTACGGTGCCCAGCGGGTGAAGGACGGCATAGTCGACCGGTTCCGGACTAATGGCGGTCAGCGCCCCTCGGTGGCGGCCAAAATGCCGGACGTGACGGTATCAGCCCGGCTCAATCGTGGGCGGCTGGCCCTGGGCATCGATCTGAGCGGGCACAGCCTGCACATGCGCGGTTATCGCACCGAAAAGGGCGCAGCACCCCTGAAAGAAAACCTGGCCGCAGCTTTGCTGATGCGCGCCGGTTGGCCGGAGGTTGCCCGCCAGGGTGGCGACTTCGTCGACCCTATGTGCGGCTCCGGCACCCTGGTGATCGAGGCTGCGATGATGGCGCTGGACCTGGCGCCGGGGCGCAAGCAGGAACATTTTGGATTTGAGAAATGGCTCGGCCACCAGCCTGAGCTCTGGCTGTCTTTGCGCCAAGAGGCGGAACGCCGGGCCCACGAGGGTAAGCAGGGCACGCTGCCAAGGATGGTCGGCTATGATCTGGACGGCCGGGTCCTGTCCACCGCGCGCAACAACATCCAGCGGGCTGGCTTGCAGGGTCTGGTTGAGGTTCAGGAGTGTCCGGTATCCGAGCTGACCCACGCCGCCTCCGGAGCGGAGACGGGGCTGGTGCTGGTGAACCCGCCCTATGGTGAGCGCCTGAGCGAACGCAGGGAATTGGGCGCGCTTTATCGGTCGCTGGGCGACACCGTCAAGCGTCAGTTCTCGGGCTGGCGCTTGGGGGTGTTCACCGGCGCGCCCGAGTACGGCAAGTCCATTGGTTTGCGCAGCAATAAGCAGTACCGCCTGTTCAATGGCAAGCTGCCGGCGCAGCTGCTGCTGTTCAACGTTGATGACGCCAGCGCCATGACGCCCCACGAGCCTGATGTGCCGGGTCAGATCACGCCGCGGATCGCCAATGAGGAGAGGGCGGCAATGCTGCGCAACCGGCTCAAGAAAAACCTGAAGACCATCGGTCAGTGGGCGCGCAAGCAGAACATTGGTTGCTACCGCCTTTACGACGCCGACATGCCGGAATTTGCCCTGGCCATCGATATGTACGAAGGCCGGGTGCACGTGCAGGAGTATGCCGCGCCCAAGTCCGTGGACGAACGTTCAGCCCGGGAGCGTCTGGCGGAGGCGTTGGCGGTGATTCCGGAAGCGCTGGGCATTGAGCGTGAGGACATGGTGTGCAAGCAGCGTCAGCGCCAGTCCGGCTCCGCCCAGTACGAAAAACAGGCCGCCAGTGGCGAGTTTTTCCAGGTGCATGAGCATGGCTGCGTGCTGAAGGTAAATCTGAAGGATTACCTGGATACCGGGCTGTTCCTGGACCATCGCCCGGTGCGTCATTGGATTCAGCAAAATGCCCGGGGCAAGCGGTTTCTGAATCTGTTCTGTTACACCGGCGCGGCAACGGTACACGCGGTGGCCGGGGGCGCCAGCCGATCGCTGAGCCTGGACATGTCGAACACGTACGTGGGCTGGGCGCGGGACAACCTGGCGCTGAATGGTGCCGACCCGAAACGACACCTGGTGGAGCCCGCCGACTGCCTGGCCTGGCTGGCTGCCAAACCGACGCCGGACCAGCGCTTTGATCTGATTTTCATGGATCCGCCAACCTTCTCAAACTCGGCCAGAATGGCTGGGGTATTGGATATCCAGAAGGATCATGGCCGGTTGATTCGCCAGGCCATGGCGCGGCTCAATTCAGAGGGCCTGCTGATCTTCTCCAACAATTTCCGCCGCTTCCGGCTGGATGATGAGTTGGCTGAGGAGTTTGATGTCGAGGAGGTGAGTGCCAGCACCCTGGACAAGGATTTCCAGCGTAACGCCCGCATTCACCGCTGCTGGCACATTCGTCACCGGGGCTGAGGCTCAGAACTCGTAGCGCAGCCCGCCGGACAGCTGAAACGCGTTGACGTCGGTTTCGGTGTCTTCAAACAGCTTGCCGCCTTCCAGCATCAGGTAAGTGTTGTCGAGCAGTTCGATGTCCAGACCGGCCAGCCAACTGACGCTGAAGCTGCTCTCGGGGAACTCGCCGGACAGGTCGGGGAAGTCCTCGACGGCTTCGGCGCTGTTCAGCTCTGCCTCGCCCTTGATGTAGGAAAAGCCAAATTGGCCGTAGACGTTGGCGAAGCTGGTCACCGGGTAATGCAGGCCGATGTACCAACTGGCGTAATGGTCAATCTCCAGGGAGGCCTGGTCGCCCCGCAGGTCGGCGTCGTCCAGGCCCACACCGGCGCGCACCTCGACGTGAAACAGGTCGCTGATGTGCTTGCCCAGGACCAGGGTGGCGGCGGAGCCCCAGGCGTCGGTGGTGGTGCGCACCCGCGCCTCGTCAATCTCAACGATTTCCACCACCGACCGGTGGTTCAGGTTGGTGCCCAGAATGCCGGCGTAGTAAAGGCCTTCCCGGGATGTTTCCTGGGCCAGCAGAGCCGGGGCGGTGGTCAGCAGAGATGGTGTGAGAGCGGCAAGCAGAGCCGTGCGTACAACCTTGTTCATTATTATCGGGCTTCCTGACGTCAGCGGGTACGGGCCTGATCTTGCCCTGTGTAACCGTTTGTTACGTCGACCCGTGTCACACTTCCCTGTGTCGGCGCGCTCGCTGGCTCAGTCCAGCTCCAGCAGGCCTTCTTCCCGGGCCATCAAGAGCAGGGCGTAGACCCCGTTCTCTGGCAACTGGGGCTCCAGGCCCTCATCAATCATCAATTGGCGCCGGCGGTCTTCCAGGGTGTCGCGGTCCAAACCGGTGATCAGCTCGGAAATCGGGGCAATCTCGAACGGCGGTTCCTGGCCGATGGCGCCGAAGATCTTGTCGATCAGGATTTCATCCGGGTCCAGCCCGTCCACGTACACGGTCTGGTCGGGCAGGTCTTCGTGCAGCTCGCGCGCCAGCTCCAGGGACGGCACGCCCTGTTCTTCCAGGTAGCGCAGGTCGAAATCCCCCAGCTCGCCGTCTTCGGGCAGCCAGGCGTCTTCGGGGCTGATGACGACCGTCTTCATGCGGCCGTCGGCCAGCGACCAGGCGATGGCCACTGGAAACAGGGCGTCGTCGGTCTGGCAGTATTCGATGTCGAGAAATCTCGGTGCTTGCACGGTTGGCTCCGTAGCTGGCAGGTGAGTGGCGGTGGTAATCGCAGATTGTGCCTGGCTTAGGTATGAGGCGCCGAGCCTTCATGCGATACTGTTCCGGCAATTATCATTCAATCAGGGACATCATGGAACACGCTGAATTTAACAAAGATTTGCTGTCTTTTCTGGATTCGTCACCCACGCCCTGGCACGCCGTGGCCACCATGAAACAGCGACTGGACGCTGCCGGCTTTATCGAGCTGGATGAGCGCGAAGACTGGTCGCTGGCAACAGGGCAGGGCTACTACGTAACCCGTAACGGGTCCTCGATCGTGGCTTTTCGCACCGGCCAGCGGGAGGTGGCGGAATCCGGCATTCGCATGGTGGGTGCCCACACCGACAGCCCCTGCCTGAAGGTCAAACCGAACCCAGAGATCCGTCGCAAAGGGTTTTTTCAGCTCGGCGTCGAGGTGTATGGCGGCGTCCTGCTGAACCCCTGGTTTGACCGCAACCTGTCCCTGGCCGGTCGCGTGACTGTGCTGGATGAGGCCGGCGAGGTCCGGGACACCCTGGTGGATTTTCGCAAGCCAGTGGCCTACATCCCCAGTTTGGCCATCCATCTGGACCGGGAAGCCAACAGCAATCGGACCGTGAACCCGCAGACCGATTTGCCCCCGGTGCTGATGCAGGTGCCCCAGAGTGACACCACCAGCTTCGCGGATCTGCTGCGCCAGCAGATCGCCTCGGACACCGGGCTCAAGGTCCGCAAGGTGCTTGGCTACGAGCTGAGCTTTTACGACGCCCAGCAAGCCTCGTTTGTCGGCCTGCGGGACGAATTTATCGCCTCGGCCCGGCTCGATAACCTGCTCAGCTGCTACATCGGCCTGCAGTCGCTGCTGACCGCCTCCGGCGACGAAGCCGCGCTGCTGGTTTGCAACGACCACGAGGAGGTGGGCAGCATGTCGGCCGAGGGCGCCCAGGGCCCATTCCTGTCGTCGATCCTCGATCGCTGGTGCGGCGCCGGTCGGTCACGGGCCATTGCCCGGTCCATGATGATTTCCGCGGATAACGCCCACGGCATTCACCCCAACTACATGGACCGTCACGATGAGAATCACGGTCCGCTGTTGAACGAGGGGCCGGTGATCAAGATCAATCACAACCAGCGCTATGCCACCAACAGTCGGTCTGCCGCCCTCTATCGGCACATCAGTGATGAGCTGGGGTTACCGCATCAGTCGTTCGTGGTGCGCAGTGACATGGGGTGTGGCAGCACCATTGGGCCACTGACGGCAGGCAATCTGGGCGTGACCACGCTGGATATTGGCGTGCCTCAGTTCGGTATGCACTCAATCCGGGAGCTCATCGGGACAGAGGATGGCTATACTCTGTTTAGGGTGCTGACGGAATTCATGCAGCGTGATGCGGTTTTTTGAGGTCTGAAACAAAAAATGCCGCTGCTTCGTATGAAGTAGCGGCATTTCGGAAAAAGTGGCTCCCCGAGCTGGGCTCGAACCAGCGACAAACGGATTAACAGTCCGTTGCTCTACCAACTGAGCTATCGGGGAACAGCATCAAAGTGGCGCGCATATTAAGTGCTTTAACGAGCCGGGTCAACCCCCTGAATTGAAAGGTTAAAAATTGTACGAAAGCCAGAGTTTCGATGTGCGTAGTGACAGGGAGGTGTCGTAATGGCCGCGTTCGAATCCGCCCCTCAGCCTTTGCCTGCAAATATTCCGCTCGACCGATTGCACTACCACCCGCCACCCTGGCTGCGAAACGGCCACCTGCAATCGATCTGGCCGACGCTGTTTCGCAAAGTGGACATGATTGAGCCGCACCGGGAAATCCTGCCGACCGACGATGACGACGAACTGCACCTGGACTGGTATCGGCAGGACAGTGATCGCCTGGCCATCATTTCCCACGGTCTCGAGGGCCATAGCCGCAGACCTTATGTGCTCGGTCTTACCCGTGCCCTGTTGAGCGCTGGCTGGGACGTGCTGGCCTGGAATTACCGCTCCTGCGGTGGTGTGATGAATCGGCAACCCAGGTTCTACCACAGTGGCGCGACCGGCGATCTGGACCGGGTCATTCGCCACGGTCTTGGCCAGTCTTACGGCACCTTGTTTCTGGGCGGGTTCAGCATGGGGGGCAATCTGACCCTGCTGTACCTGGGTGAGCAGGGGGAACGCCTGGACAGCCGGATCTGCGGCGCGGTGACCTATTCTGTGCCCTGCGACCTGGCCGGCAGTGCCGAGGTGCTGTCGCGGCCGAGTCGGCGTATATACATGCAACGGTTTCTAAGGGATCTGCATTGGAAAATGCAGGAAAAGGCGCAGAAGTTCCCCGATCTTATTGATGTGACGGGGTTCGAGACGATTCGGAACTTTCACCAGTTTGACGATCGCTACACGGCGCCACTGCACGGCTTCCAGAACGCCAACGATTATTGGGCCCAGGCTTCCGCCCTGGGGCGCCTGAAGGACATCCGGGTGCCGGCGCTGATGGTCAATGCCGTTGACGATCCTTTCTTATCCAGCAGCTGTTTCCCTGAATCGCGGCGTGTGCTCGGCGCGTACGTACGGTCGGAGGCGCCTCGTTGGGGCGGTCACGTGGGCTTTGTTGAGCACGCCCGCGATGGCTACTACTGGTCGGAGCGCCGGGCGATCGCCTTCTTGCGCAGCGTCGCCTAACGGAAAATTCGGCCTGCGGTCATTCCAGCGTGTTTTCGAGCACCGGCCAGACGTTCTCCAACAGCTTGGGCTGGGCCGCTTCGGAAGGGTGAATTCCATCGTCCTGCATCATTCCGGCCTGGTCGTAAATGCCTTGCAGGAAGAAGGGAACCAGGGCGGTGTCGTACTGGTCCGATAACTTCGGGTAGATCTTGGCGAACATCTCGGTGTAGCGTTGACCGTAGTTCGGTGGGATCTGCATGCCGACCAGAATCGCCTGCGCGCCAGAATCCTGCACCAAGGTGATCATTTCGGCGAGATTGGACTCGATGACCTGGGGTGGAAAACCACGCAAGCCGTCGTTGCCGCCCAGTTCGATCACTACCACGTCCGGGTTGTTCTCGGCTAATAAAGCCGGCAGGCGTCGCGCACCCCCATCGGTGGTTTCACCACTGATGCTGGCATTCACGACCTGCCACTGACTTAAGCCATTTTGATCCAGGCGCTCCCGCAACAGCTGCACCCAGGCCTTTTCGGAGGGCACACCGTAGGCGGCGCTGAGGCTGTCGCCAACCACCAGCAGCGTGTTCTGGTTGGCCAGGGCGATCGAGGCCAGTAGCCAGGCGGCGACCGCGAAGAGGATTGATCTGACCAACTGTCGTGCCGTATCCATAAACAAGTCGAAACCCTTTGTTCCGTTGTAAATAACCACATTCGCCAGAGTCGGGAGACCCCGTGAACCAGATGACCAATTTCAAAGCCAACCGGCAAGACCCGATGCTCCGGGTCGAGAATCTAACCCATCGGGTGCGCCTGGAAACCGATACGTTAACGATCTTGCAGGGGGTCAGTCTGGAAATCAATCGCGGCGAGTCGGTCGCCATTGTCGGCCGATCCGGTTCGGGCAAAACCACGCTGCTTGGGCTGCTGGCCGGGCTGGACACCCCCAGTGACGGCACGGTGGAACTGGACGGTGCCATGATCAGCCAGCTTTCGGAGGACGAACGCGCCAAGTTGCGGGCCCACCGGGTTGGTTTCGTATTCCAGTCATTTCAGTTGCTGCCAGCGCTATCGGCACTGGAAAACGTGATGTTACCGCTGGAACTGGCCGGTTCAGAGGCGCCGGAGGCTCGCGCCCGGGAGCTGTTGGAACGGGTCGGTTTGGGCGAGCGCCTGAACCACAGCCCACGCCAGCTCTCCGGTGGCGAGCAGCAGCGGGTGGCAATCGCCCGGGCGTTCGCCTCCGATCCCGCCATTCTTTTTGCCGACGAGCCTACCGGTAACCTCGACAACCGCACCGGTCAGTCGGTGTCTGACCTGCTCATGGAGCTTAACCGGGAGCAGGGCACCACGCTGGTCATGGTAACCCACGACGAACACTTGGCGGCGCGCTGTGGCCGACAGTTCAATATCGAGGCGGGCGTGCTCACCGAACCTGCCGCCACCGCGGAGTTGACCGACTGATGGCTGCGTCGCGCAAATTGATGTCGGTGCGCCGGGACTGGCGCGAACGGGATGTCCGGGTGGTGTTGGTGGCGCTGGTCATAGCGGTGGCCACGGTCGCCACCATTGCGCTGTTTGCCGCGCAACTGCAGCGTACCCTGGTGTCGTCGGCAAGTTCGTTCCTGGCCGCGGACCGACAGCTGGAGGCGGAAAATGGCCGCGAGGTGCCCCCGGAGTGGCTAAGCGAGGCCCAGTCCCGGGGTTTGGAAACCGGGCGCATGGTGGAGTTCTCCACCATGGTGTTCGGCTCCGGCGGCTTTCAGTTGGTGTCGGTGAAGGCGGTCAGTAATGAGTACCCGCTGCGCGGGCAGATCGAAGTCCAGGAGGCACCGGATATGCCCCGGCAATTGGTCGGTGGTGGCCCCCAGCCGGGCGAGGTGTGGATCAATCCACGGCTGTTGCGCTTGCTGGAGCTTGAGATCGGTGACTCGCTGGAAGTCGGTAACCGGGACCTGACCGTGTCTGGCCTGCTGGTGCGCGAGCCCGACGGTGGCTTCCGGCTTTCAGCCCTGGCGCCGCGGGTGATGATGCACGTGGATGATGTGGCCTCGACCGGTGTCATCCAGGAGGGCAGTCGGGTCGAGTATGTCTACCTGTTTGCTGGTGATGACGCCGTCATCGAGGATTACTACCGCTGGCTCCAGCCGCGTCTGGAACCAAGCCATGAGTGGGAGGGGGTGCGCGACGGCGAGACCTTCTCCCGTTCACTGGAGCGGGCCGAGCGCTTCCTGCTGCTCGGGGGCAGTCTGGCGGTGTTGCTTGCCGCGGTAGCGGTTGCAGTTGCCAGTCGGCAGTACGCCCTGGCCCAGCGGGACACCGTGGCGTTGCTAAAAACCCTGGGTGTTCGCAGCGGCGGCATTGGCCGCCTGTACCTGCGCCGGCTCGTGCTCTGGGGCG
>JBPEXK010000177.1:0-1523 GCA_052031745.1 Marinobacter sp.
CCCTGGACGGCATCAGCGGCCTGGTGGCGGTGAACAGCCTGATGGCCATGGTCGGCGGTATCCTGGTGTCCATGCTGCTGGGTCGCAAGGACCCGGGCTTTATCCACAACGGTCCGCTGGCTGGCCTGGTGGCGGTGTGTGCCGGTTCCGACCTGATGCACCCGGTGGGCGCACTGATCACCGGCGGTGTCGCCGGCGCCATCTTCGTCTACATGTTCGAATGGGCCCAGGCCAAGATTGAGCGTCTGGACGACGTGCTGGGTGTCTGGCCGCTGCACGGTGTCTGTGGCGTCTGGGGTGCCATCGCCTGTGGCATCTTTGGCCAAGAGGCCTTCGGCGGCCTGGGTGGCGTCAGCCTGATGTCCCAAATCATTGGTTCCATCGCCGGTGTCGTCGTCGCCTTCGTGGGCGGCCTGATCGTGTACGGGGTGATCAACGCCATTTCCGGCCTGCGTCTGACCGAAGAGGAAGAGTTCAACGGTGCCGACGTCAGCATCCACCGCATCGGTGCCACCTCCATGGAATAAACCGGCTTCTCAACGGTTTGAAACAGGCGGCCCACGGGCCGCCTGTTTTCGTTTTGGCCCCGAAAAAATAGTGGCAAAAACCACTCACGCCTTTGCTGCGGATGTGATTAGATTACGCTCGTGAAAAGGGCCTTTCAGGAGGGCTTGTATGACCTATTGCGTAGCGATGCGCCTGGCCGACGGGCTGGTGTTCGCATCGGATTCCCGTACCAACGCCGGTTTCGACCAGATTTCCACCTTCCGCAAGATGCACGTGTTCGAGCAGGCCGGGGAACGGGAACTGGTGCTGTTGTCCGCCGGCAACCTGGCCACCAGCCAGAGCGTCATCAGTTTGCTCGAGCGCCGGGCCGGCACCGACGTGACCAACGTACTGAACACCGGCTCCATGTTCGAGACCGCGGAACTGGTGGGGCAGACCATGCGCGAAGTCATTCGCCGGGACAATCCGGACGGCAAGCTTGGCCAGGTGGATTTCAGCTGTTCGCTGATCCTGGGCGGCCAGATCAAGGGCGAGGTGCCACGGCTGTTCAACATATACCCGGAGGGCAACTTTATTGAGGCCACCGAGGAAACACCCTATTTCCAGATCGGCGAATCCAAGTACGGCAAACCGATCATCGACCGGGTGGTGAATTACCGCACACCTCTGGATCGGGCCTACCAGTGCGCCCTGATCTCCTTTGACTCGACCATGAAGAGCAATCTGTCCGTGGGCATGCCCCTGGACATCGCCATCTACCGGACGAACGAGCTCAAGCCCTGCCTGATGGACCGGGTGGACGACCAGTCAGAGTATTTCCATAACCTTCGGCAACACTGGCACCAAGGCATTCAGGACCTGTTCGCCAACCTGACCCCGCCGAACCTGGGCTAGGCTAGTCTGCCCCGTACCCGGTCAGCTCCATGTAGCCCACGCCGCCGTGGCTGCCGGAGACACTGACCGGGCTTTCCCAGTACGGATACTGGCCCTGGTTGCGGTAATCGCCGGGCGGCGCC
>JBPEXK010000017.1:0-2038 GCA_052031745.1 Marinobacter sp.
GTGTTCGACCTGGCGCGCTACCTGTTACCGACCCCACCGGTGCCCACCCAGTACCGCCAGCGCCTGCTCACCTTTGGCAGCGGCGACCCCACCCGGGCCATCTGCTCCACCTTCCTGGCCGAGGCGTTCCAACACCTGCGCTACCCGATCCTGCCGCTGGTTCGGGTGGTGCCGGCGGACGATCCCGACTGCGCCGACTGCACCCGCATCGCCTATCGGGTTCGGCACCACTCGCTGTTCACACCGCGGGATTTCGACGCCTCCCCGTTTTTCCAGATCATCAAGCCCACCCTTACCCCGGGTTTTGACTATCACCGGCTGGCTTGGGAAGATCGCGCCCCTGAAAATCAGCATCCGCCGTAGAGCCATCGAAAACCGCTCTCTAGGAAAGCCCGTATCCGTTGACCGGGCCCAGCTTGCTAAACTATTGGCAAATTTGATCCTATTCTTCAATGTCATGTGCCTGTGCAATCGTCAAAGGCGTCGACACGGCAACCAACTGGAAAGGACGAGATTATGAAGACCCTGCTAGCCTCTGCACTGGTGATCCTGTCACTGGTATCCACCGCACTGCATGCCCAGGACGACACCATCCGTGTCGGTATGTCGGGCCAGTATTTTCCCTTCACCTTCGTTGAGCAGGACACCCTGAAAGGCTTCGAGGTGGACGTGATGGACGCCATTGCCGAGGAGATGGGCCGCAAGGTCGAGTACCAGACCGCCGCCTTCTCCGGACTGTTTGGCATGCTCGGCGCCGGCCGCATCGACACCGTGGCCAACCAGATCACCATCACCGAAGACCGCCAGAAAGCCTACCTGTTCAGCGAGCCGTACGTGTACGACGGCGCCCAGGTGGTGACCAAGGCCGGCAATGACAGCATCAACGGCGTCGAGGACCTGAAAGGCAAGACTGTGGCGGTCAACCTGGGCTCCAACTTTGAGGCCCTGCTGCGGGATCTGCCCTACGCCGACGAGATCGACATCAAGACCTACGAGAGCAACATCGAGCGCGACACAGCCCTGGGCCGGGTCGATGCCTTTGTCATGGACCGGGTCAGCGCGAGCCAGATCATCAAGGAAAAACCGCTGCCGCTGCAGCTGGCCGGACCGACCTTCTCCCAGATCACCAACGCCTACCCGTTCCGGGACGACGAGCGCGGTCGGGCCCTGCGGGATGAGGTGAACGCGGCGCTGGAAACCCTGCGGGACAACGGCACCCTGCGCGCCATTTCCGAGGAATGGTTCGGCACCGACATCACCGCGCCCTAATCACACAGGAACCTCACTATGGGCGCGCTCGACGTCGACTACATGCTGGGGCTGGTCCCGGTGCTTCTGGGCTACCTGCCCCTGACCCTGCAACTGGCGTCCCTGGGCATGGTACTGGCGCTGATCCTGGCGTGCCTGTTCGCGGTGATCCGGGTGCTGAAGGTGCCGGTGCTGAACCAGTTCACCATCGTGTTCATCTCGTTCTTCCGGGGTACACCACTGCTGGTGCAGCTGTTCCTGTTCTACTACGGCCTGCCCCAGTTGTTCAGCGCCCTGACCGTGATTGACGGCATCACCGCCACCATCATGGGCCTGACCATGCACTTCTCCGCCTACATGGCCGAGTCCATCCGGGCCGCCATCGTCGGCGTCGACCGCAGCCAGACCGAGGCCGCGCTGTCCATCGGCATGACCAACGGCCAGCTGGTGCGCCGGATCATCCTGCCCCAGGCCACCCGGGTGGCACTGCCCACGCTGATGAACTACTTCATCGACATGATCAAGGCCACATCCCTGGCGTTTACCCTCGGGGTAACCGAGCTGATGGGCGCGACCCAGAAAGAAGCCTCCGGCAGCTTCCTGTACTTCGAGGCCTTCATCGTCGCGGCAATCATGTACTGGATCGTGGTAGAGCTGCTGTCCTGGCTTCAGGGCAATCTGGAAACCCGTCTGAACAAGGCCTACAGCCGATGATTGAACTCAAAGGGCTGCGCAAGCAGTTCGGCGATACCGTGGTGCTCGACGGCATTGACCTGACCATCGAGAAGGG
>JBPEXK010000178.1:0-7474 GCA_052031745.1 Marinobacter sp.
GAGCGCGGCAGCCTCAGGGTGGGGATGGAATGCCACCCCTGTTACCAGTGGCTGTTGAAAGTCGTCGGCCCCTATTTGGGCCAATGGCCGGACGTAGATGTGGATGTGCGGCAAAAGTTTCAGTTCGGCGGGCTCGGTGCCCTGTACGGGCACGACATTGACGTGCTGGTCACCCCGGACCCGCTGCACCGGCCGGGTCTGGTGTTTCAGCCGGTGTTCGATTACGAGCAGGTGCTGGTGGTGGCGGAAAACCATCCCTTGGCCAGTCGGCCCTGGGTGACGCCGGAAGACCTGGCCGCGGAAACCCTGATCACCTACCCGGTCGAGGCCGAACGGCTGGATATCTTCAATCAGTTTCTGGTGCCGGCACAGGTGCGCCCGGCCCGGCACAAAACCATTGAGACCACGGATATCATGCTCCAGATGGTCGCAACCGGTCGTGGCGTGGCGGCGCTGCCACGATGGCTGGTGCTGGAGTACCGGGACAAGATTCCGGTCGCGCCGGTTCGTCTTGGCAAGCAAGGCATTGCCAAACAGATCTTTCTGGGCGTTCGTGAGCGCGATCTCGGCGTCGACTACCTGAATTCCTTCATGGCGATGGCTCGGGAGGTTCGCTGGGGCTAGGCACATGGGGTAAACTGCGCCAAAAAACGCAACCAGGAATCCGACCATGAGCGACATACCTTCAGATCTCAAATACATCGAAACCCACCAGTGGGTCCGCGTGGCCGATGACGGTACTGCCACCGTCGGCATCACCGACTTTGCCCAGGACCAGCTGGGCGACGTGGTCTACATTGGCGTGCCTGACCTGGGCGCGACCGTGAACGGTGGCGAGGAGGCTGGTGTGGCAGAGTCGGTAAAGTCCGCCTCGGATGTGTTCAGCCCGGTCACCGGTGAAGTCGTCGCCGTCAACGAAGCACTGGAAGACGAGCCGGAGAAAGTCAACGAGGACCCTTACGGTGACGGCTGGCTGTTCAAGGTCAAGCTGGCGGACCAGGGCGAGCTGGACGGTCTCATGGACGCCACCGCCTATGCCGAGCACGTTGCGGCCGAAGGCTGAACCACTCCACTTTTCACCGATCAGGTACCCGATATGAATTTTCCCGTGTTGTATCTCCGCAAGGGTGCAGAACGCAGGCTCCGTGCCGGCCATCTTTGGGTGTACAGCAATGAAGTCGATACCCGCCGCTCACCTCTGACGGACTTCGAGGCGGGAGCCCAGGCCGAGTTGAGGGCGGCGAACGACAAGCCACTGGGCACCGTGTTCGTTAACCCGCACGCGCTGATCTGCGGTCGGCTCATCAGCCGGGATGCCAGCCATGGCATGACCCCAAAGCGGCTGGCCGAGCGCTTGGAAGCGGCTCTGGCGCTGCGCGCCAAGCTGTTCGACCGGCCCTTTTATCGCTGGGTGTTTGGGGACAGCGACGGCCTGTCTGGACTGGTTATCGACCGATTCGACGATACCGTGGTGGTGCAGATTTCCACCGCCGGCATGGAGTCGCTCAAGGATACCATCGTGCGCGCGGTGCAACGGCTGGTGCATCCCGCCGCCATCATCCTCAAAAACGACGGCAAGATGCGGAAAGTCGAGGGCCTGGATACCTACGTCGAACAGGCGCACGGCCCTGAGGTGTCTCTGCTCAAGGTGGAAGAAAATGGCGTGCGTTTCGAGGTGCCGCTGGAAGGCGGTCAGAAAACCGGCTGGTTCTACGACCACCGGATGAATCGTCAGCGCCTGCAAAGTTATGCCCCAGGGAAGCGGGTACTGGACGTGTTCAGTTATGTCGGTGGTTGGGGGATTCAGGCGGCCTGTGCGGGCGCCACCCAGGTCACCTGTGTCGACAGCTCGACGTCTGCCATAGATTCAGTGCACCACAATGCGCAGCTCAATGGCCTGGATAACGTCGAAACCCTCGAAGGTGACGCCTTTGAGGCCCTGAAAGCCCTGTGCGACGAGAAGGAGAAGTTCGATATTGTGGTGCTGGACCCGCCGGCGTTGATTCCCCGTCGCCGCGATCAGAAGGCGGGCGAGCAGGCCTACGCCCGGCTGAATCAGCTGGGTCTGCGGCTGCTGGAGCGCGACGGCCTGCTGGTTTCTGCGTCCTGCTCCATGCATCTCTCCCAGGACCGGTTGACGGACATCATTCGCAGCAGCGGCCGGAAAATCGATCGGTTTGTCCAGTTGCTGGAACAGGGCCACCAGGCACCGGATCACCCGGTGATTCCCGGCATTCCCGAAACCGACTACATCAAATCCTGCTTCGTTCGCTCACTCACCAGCTTTTTCTGACCCGGCGCGCCTTCAGCGCCGGCTGATCTCAATCCCTGAGCGAGAGAATCTGCCAGTCTTTTTCCCGGGCCAGGGCCTCAAGCTTGGGGTCCGGGTCCACGGCTACCGGGTTTTCCACTTGCTCCAGCAGCGGCACGTCGTTGTGGGAGTCGCTGTAGAACCAGGCGCCGTCCAGGTCCCGGCCGTAAGCTTTCAGCCAGTCCTGCAGACGTACCACCTTGCCATCCTGGAAACTGGGTACGCCGGCGACCTCGCCGGTATACCGGCCGTTCACCAGCTCCGGTTCGGTGGCAATCAGGTGTTCGATGCCCAAAGCCTCGGCGATGGGCTCGGTGACGAATCGGTTGGTGGCGGTGATGATCATCAGGGTGTGGCCCTGGTCCCGGTGACTGGCCAGTAGCTCGGCCGCCTTCGCCTGCATCATCGGCCGAACTTTCTTCTCCATGAACCTGGCGCGCCAGGCCAACAGCTGTTCCATGTTGTGGTTGGCCAGGGGCTGGAGGGCGAAGCCGAGGTAATGGAGGATGTCCAGCTCGCCGTTCAGGTATTCCTGGTAGAAGCGGTCGTTGGCCTTGCGGTATTCCTCGGCATCCACAATGCCTTCCTCAACCAGAAACTCTCCCCAGGCATGGTCGCTGTCGCCAGCCAGCAGTGTGTTGTCCAGGTCAAAAATTGCGAGCGTCAAGCTGTTACCTCCGGTGATTACGTCGCCTGCCTTGAGGCGGCTAGTCTAGCACGACCAACGGGTTGCGGCTTCGTTTGCCGAACCCTTGGGTTTCTGCAAGAATGAGAGCAACTTGGACAATTCTGACCGGTCAATTTTTGTACCGGTTCGCCGACTTTTGAGAGGACTGTGCCGTGATCGATTCAGACGGTTTCAGACCCAACGTCGGAATCATTCTGGCCAACCACAGGGGTGAAGTCCTGTGGGCACGGCGAATAGGGCAGGACTCCTGGCAGTTTCCCCAGGGTGGCATCAAGCACGATGAGTCACCGGAGGCGGCACTGTATCGGGAGCTTGGAGAGGAAATCGGCCTCGGCGCCAGCGATGTGGAAATCATCAGCTGTACCCGTGGCTGGCTCAGGTACCGGCTTCCCAGGAGGATGGTACGCCACAACTCGCACCCCGTTTGTGTGGGCCAAAAACAGAAATGGTTCCTGCTGAGGATGTTATCGCCAGACGCGCAGGTGTGCGTGGATGGCACCGATTCGCCGGAGTTCGATGGCTGGCAGTGGGTGAGCTACTGGTATCCGTTGGGTCAGGTGGTTTCGTTCAAACGGGAAGTGTATCGACGAGCGTTACGGGAACTCGCGCCGCGGCTGTTCTACAACATGGAACAGTGGCGTCGGCACGAGCAGAACCGGAGTGCCAAGGAACACCAGAAATGACGGATTGACCCCGGCATGCTGAGCATACTGCGAAGTCTAGTACAAGAGGTAAACAGCGCCCGCGACCTGCAGGAGGCGCTGGACGTCATTGTCTCGCGTGTGCAAAAGGCCATGAACACCGAGGTCTGCTCGGTCTATCTGCTGGATCCCGCGACCAACCGCTACATTCTGATGGCCACCGAGGGCCTGTATCGCAAGGCCGTTGGTAAAGTAAGTCTGGGCTATTCCGAGGGCTTGGTCGGCCTGGTTGGGTCCCGCGAGGAACCCATCAATCTTGAAGATGCCCCTTCCCATCCGCGCTATCGCTACTTCCCCGAAACCGGTGAGGAGCGGTTCCGCTCCTTCCTGGGTGTGCCCATCATTCACCATCGCCGTGTTCTCGGCGTTTTGGTGGTGCAGCAACGAGAAAGCTCCCGCTGTTTCGACGAGGGCGAAGAGGCCTTCCTGGTCACCGTGTCGGCCCAGCTGGCGGGCGTGATTGCCCACAGTGAGGCAACCGGCGCCATCAGTGGCCTGTCGCTGACCGGCGAAGAAGCTCGGGATGTCAGCTTCAGCGGTGTGCCGGGCGCGCCCGGTGTCGCCATTGGCGATGGCGTCGTGGTTTATCCGCCGGCGGATCTGGATGTGGTGCCGGAAAAGCCCACCGACGACATTGAACTTGAACTTTCCCTGTTCCGGGAGGCGGTCAAGGCGGTACGCGAGGACATTGAGCGGGTCGCCAACCGGCTCGCTTCCCAGCTGCGGCCCGAGGAGCAGGCGCTGTTCGATGTCTACCTGAGGATGCTCGGGGACGAAGCCCTGCCTGGTGAGGTTGCCAACAACATTCGTGGCGGCGTCTGGGCGCAAGGCGCCCTGAAACAGGTGGTCCAGCAGTACGTCCGCCACTTCGAGATGATGGACGACCATTACCTGCAGGAGCGGGCAGTGGACGTCCGCGATTTGGGCCGTCGGCTGTTGTCGCACCTTCAGGAGGGCGAGCAGCGACACCTGGATTACCCCGAAAGAACCGTTCTGGTGAGCGAGGAACTGACGCCGGCCATGCTTGGGGAGGTGCCCAAGGGCCAGCTGGTGGGATTGGTGTCGGTCAAAGGCTCCAGCAACTCCCACGTGGCGATCCTGGCGCGGGCAATGGGCGTGCCCACAGTCATGGGCCTGGTGGATATCCCGGTCAACCAGCTTGACGGCAAGGAATTGATCGTTGATGGTTTCGAAGGACAGATCTTCGCCTCGCCGTCGGACGATCTCCGCGCGTTTTATCAGGCCATCTACGACGAAGAAGACGAACTGATCCGCGGCCTTGAAGCCCTCCGGGACAAGCCGTGTGAAACCACCGACAACCATCGGGTGTCGTTGCTGGTGAATACCGGCCTGATGACCGACGTGGTCCGTTCCCTGTCCCACGGTGCCGAGGGCATCGGTCTGTACCGCACCGAAGTGCCGTTCATGATCAAGGACCGGTTCCCGTCTGAGCAGGAGCAGCGGGAGTACTACCGCGAGCAGTTGGAGGCCTTTGCCCCGAACCCGGTGACCATGCGAACGCTGGACGTGGGCGGGGACAAATCCTTGGCCTATTTCCCGATTCAGGAAGAAAACCCGTTCCTGGGCTGGCGCGGCATCCGGGTAACCCTGGATCACCCGGAAATCTTCCTGGTTCAGGTCCGGGCCATGCTCAAGGCCAGTGAGGGGCTGAATAACCTGCAGATCATGCTACCCATGATCAGCAACATTTCCGAGGTGGAAGAGTCCCTGCATCTGATTTACCGGGTCTATCACGAGGTCCGGGAAGAGGGGTACGACATCCACATGCCCAAGGTGGGCGTGATGGTGGAAATTCCGGCGGCGGTATACCAGATCCGCGAGCTGGCGGATCGGGTCGACTTCCTGTCGGTGGGCTCGAACGACCTGACCCAGTATCTGCTGGCGGTCGACCGGAACAACCCGCGGGTGGCCCAGCTCTACCACTCCTACCATCCGGCGGTGCTGCAGGCGCTGGTGCGCATTGCCCAGGACGCCCATGTGGTGGGCAAACCGGTGGGCATCTGTGGTGAGCTGGCGGGTGATCCCGGCGGGGCCCTGCTGCTGATGGCCATGGGTTACGATTCCCTCTCCATGAACGCCGCCAGCCTGCCCAAGGTGAAGTCGGTGATTCGCAGCGTCAGCCGTGAGTGGGCGATGCAATTGCTGGAAGACGTGCTGCTGCTGGATTCGCCTCACGTCATCAAGAGCTGCGTAGACCTGGCACTGCGCAATGCCGGTTTTGGCCGTTACCTGCGTCCTGGTCGATCCACCCCCGCGGCCTTTGCTGAAAAGGCCCTTTCCTGAACTGTTTTTCAATCTGGAGCGAATATAGGGTGAGTACTCTAAATCCTGCTGATAGGTTGGGGGGTACTCGAGCGCGTGGAAAACTCTTTCCGCGACGCCAACCGAAAAGGAAGCATCATGACTGATCCTACCGATCTTCAATCGGCACCCCGTATAGGCCTGGCCCTTGGGGGTGGCGGACCGCTCGGAGGTATCTACGAGATCGGTGCCCTGCGGGCGCTGGACGAAGCCCTGGACGGTCTCGACTTTAACGACCTCGATGTATACGTGGGCGTCAATGGCGGCTCCTTTGTGGCTGCTAACCTGGCAAACCAGATGACCACCGCGCAGCTGTGCCGGATATTCGTGCGCAACGAAGCCGAGGTGCACCCGTTCCACCCGGAAGTCTTCTACCGCCCGGCATTCCGGGAAATCGGCCGGCGCCTGCTGGCCGTGCCAGGGCTGGTGTCGACTGCGGTGCAGCGTTTCGTCAACAACCCGTACGACCAGAGTCTGCTGGAAGCCCTGACCATTTTGGCCCAGGCGGCTCCGGCAGGCTTGTTCGACAACGAGGGGCTGCATGAATACCTGAAGCGCGCCTTCACCATGCTCGGCCGGACCAACGATTTCCGGCAGTTGAAGCGCAGCCTCTACATAGTCGCGGCGGATGTGGAGAGCACCGAGGCCGTGTGCTTCGGCGCGCCAGGCTTTGATCATGTGCCCATATCCAGGGCGATTCAGGCCAGCACCGCGTCGCCCGGGCTTTATGTGCCGGTGGAAATCGACGGGCGTTACTATGTGGACGGCACCCTGCGCAAGGGGCTGCACGCGTCGGTGGCGTTCGAAGACGGCGCCGATCTGGTGTTTGCGGTCAATCCTCAGGTACCGATCGACGCCAGCGCCGCCGTGCGCGCCGGCACCATGAAACCCGGCGAGCTGACCCGGTCAGGCATGCCTCATTTGCTGTCCCAGACCTTCCGCACCATGGTCTACTCCCGTATGCAGTCGGGTATTGCCCAGTATAAGCGGGACTATCCGGACAAGGACATTCTGCTGTTCGAGCCGACTCGGGACGACGCCAAGCTGTTCTTCTCGAATGTGTTCAGTTTCCAGTCACGCCGGATGGTGTGCGAGCACGCCTACCAGATGACCCGTCGCGACCTGTTGAGTCGTGCCGACCAGCTGGAACCAAAGTTGGCGCAGTATGGCATCAAGTTGCGTCGTGACCGGCTGGAAGACGAGCAGCGGACTATCAGCACCAGTCTCTATGGCGAAATGCTGCCGTTGTATGTGGCGAAGGGCCGCAAGAAGCAGGCCGAGAAGGGCAAGTTGGCCTCGGGCCTGGAAAACGTCACGCAGCTGTTCAGCCGCGCCTGAATGGCAGGGCAGTAACGAAAGAGGGCGCCTGCAAGGGCGCCCTCTTCGGTTTCAGCGTTAGAGAATGTAACGACTCAGGTCTTCGTCTTCCGACAAATCCCCAAGCTTTTCATC
>JBPEXK010000179.1:0-1388 GCA_052031745.1 Marinobacter sp.
ACCTCCCGGTTCTACAGCAACTGGGACCTGTCGGCGGCCCGGGCCGCGGCGGTGGCCAACGCGTTGCTGGCGGTGGAAGAGGTCGAGCCGACCCGGCTGGCGGTCAAAGGCCTGGCCGACACCAAGCCACGGGTCAGTAACGACACCGCCGACAATCGGGCCAAGAACCGGCGCGTGGAAATCATCATCGACCTGTCCGGCCCGCTGAAAGAGCAGGAAATCGAGCTGCGGGAACTGGTGGAGTCCGGCGCTCTGGAGCAGGAAACCATCATCGATTTTGAAGCGGACCCGACCTCCACCATCCTGCTGGAAGACAACGACCCCTCCAACAACCTGACCTGGTAATTGGCTGCGGCCTGTGCTGCAGCCCACCCTCGACCTACCCAAATCAGTGCATTAATGACCTAAATGCGTCTTTTTGGTGCATAAAACCCCATAAAGACGACCTCTAGCGCCATTTATCCTGACCCAACCGACTAACCTCGCTGCTTTTGCATTGTTTTGGAACGTCTCTTGCTTCTGTGCACCCGACCAATGCACAACGAGGCCACCGAGGCCGACAAAACAACTCAGGAGCAATAACCCGTGGACATCACGAGTGCAGTACACACCCTGACCGAAAGCGCTAACACGCTGTTTATCCTCATCGGTGCCATCATGGTACTGGCCATGCACGCCGGCTTCGCCTTCCTGGAAGTGGGCACAGTCCGGCACAAGAACCAGGTCAACGCCCTGGTCAAGATCATGACCGACTTCGGCGTGTCCGCCGTGGCCTACTTCTTCGTCGGCTACTACATCGCCTACGGCAGCCACTTCATGACCGGCGCTGGCGAACTGACCGCGGGCAACGGCTACGAGCTGGTTAAGTTCTTCTTTCTGATGACGTTCGCCGCGGCCATCCCGGCCATCGTGTCCGGCGGCATCGCCGAGCGCGCGAAGTTCTACCCGATGCTGATCGCCTCCGGCCTGATCGTCGCGGTGATCTATCCGTTCTTCGAGGGCCTGATCTGGAACGGCAACTACGGCTTCCAGGGCTGGCTGGAGAACCAGTTTGGTGCATCCTTCCACGACTTTGCCGGCTCTGTTGTGGTGCACGGCGTGGGTGGCTGGATCGCCCTGGCTGCGGTGTTGCTGCTGGGCGCCCGTAACGGTCGCTACCGTAACGGCAAGGTGGTGGCCTTCGCCCCCTCCAACATTCCGTTCCTGGCCCTGGGTGCCTGGATCCTGACCGTAGGCTGGTTCGGCTTTAACGTGATGTCAGCCCAGACCCTGGACGGCATCAGCGGCCTGGTGGCGGTGAACAGCCTGATGGCCATGGTCGGCGGTATCCTGGTGTCCATGCTGCTGGGTCGCAAGGACCCGGGCTTTATCCACAACGGTCCGCTGGC
>JBPEXK010000180.1:0-3844 GCA_052031745.1 Marinobacter sp.
AGTCTGGCGGTGTTGCTGGCCGCGGTAGCGGTTGCGGTTGCCAGTCGGCAATACGCCCTGGCCCAGCGTGACACCGTGGCGTTGCTGAAAACCCTGGGGGTTCGCAGCCGGGGCATTGGCCGCCTGTACCTGCGCCGGCTCGTGCTCTGGGGCGTCACCGGCGTGATTGGCGGCTTGCTGGTGGCCCTGCCATTGTTCTGGCTGCTGATTCGGCTGCTAAGTGAAGTGCTGGAGCGTCCGGTGGAGTTTCATCTCGAGCCCATGGCGCTCGCGCCCGCCTTGCTGACCGCTCTGGTGTCGCTGTTCGCGTTTGCCTACCCGCCCATTCGCCGGTTGCGGGACGTGCCGGCCATGCGGGTGCTGCGCAGTCAGCCGGGCGAGTCCGGTCGCGGCGCCCTGGGCGATGCCGCGGTGGCGATCCTGGCGGTGTTCGGGCTGGTGTGGCTCTACGCCGGCGAGCTCAGTCTGGTGGTGTCCCTGTTGGCCGGGCTGGCTCTGTTGCTCGGGGCACTCGGGCTGCTGGGCTGGCTGCTGATGGCGCTGCTGCGCAAGGTCCGGGGCGGTGGCAACGCCTGGCGCCTGGCCCTGGTGGGTTTGTATCGCCACCGGCAGGCCAGCCTGTCGCAGATGGCGGTGTTCGCCATGACCCTGATGCTGGCGGCGACGCTGGTACTGGTGCGGACCGCGCTGCTGAATGACTGGCAGGCGCAGTTGCCAGCCGATGCCCCCAACCATTTCCTGATCAACATTGCCCCGGACGCGGTGGAAGAGGTGGATGCTTTCTGGCAGGAGCGCGGGCAACCGCTGAATCAGCTCTATCCCATGGTGCGTGGACGATTGACCGAGCTCAATGGCCAACCGGTGAAAGAGGCGGTGAGCAAGGATGAGCGCATTGGCGCCCTGAACCGGGAACTGAACCTTACCTGGATGGCGTCACTGCCCGAGGACAACGATATCGTCGAGGGCCAGTGGTTTGCCGCCAACGCCAAGGATGGGGTGTCGGTGGAAGCCGAACTGGCCGAACGGCTGGGGTTGAGTCTGGGTGATGAGCTCACCTTTACCATCGGCTCGGCCAAGGTCACCGAACCGGTCACCAGTATCCGCACCGTCCAGTGGGACAGCATGAAGCCGAACTTCTACATGGCGTTCCCGCCCGACGGCGGCCTGACCGGCATGCCGGCTACCTGGATTACCAGCTTCTACCTACCGGCGGATCAGAAAACGGCGTTGAATGAATTCTCCCGTAGCTTCCCGACCATCTCGGTGCTGGAGATTGATCACATCATTGATCGCATCCAACAGATCGTTCGCCAGGTCACTCAGGCCATCGAAGCCATCCTGGCTTTGATTCTGGCGGCGGCGCTGGTGGTCATGGCGGCGGTGGTCAGTGCGACCCTGCACGATCGTCAGCGGGAGGGCGCTTTGTTGAGAACCCTGGGCGGGCAGCAGTCATTGCTGGTGCGCAGCACCATGCTGGAATTTGCCCTGCTCGGCGGATTCGCTGGGGTGCTTGGGGTAGCAGCGGCGGAAGCGGCGGTCTGGGCCCTGCAATTCCGCATGTTCGAAGGCACCTTCAGTTGGCACTGGCAGGTGGTGTTGCCGGTACCTATCCTGAGCGCGGTGGTGTTGGCGGTGTTCGGTCGCTGGCAGCTGCGACCGGTGCTGAATGTGTCGCCAATGCTGCTACTCCGCCGACTGGAGTAGCAGGGCGGTTATCGATAGCGCGTGAGAATGGCGTTCAGTTCGCCATTTTCGCGCAGAGTTTTCAACTCCGCGTTGAAGGCTTTGGCGAAAGCGCTGGCGTTTTTGTTCAACATGATCCGGTAACCGACGTCACTGATGCCCTTGGAGGTGACGCGGAATTGCTCCTGTAGGCCTTGTTCTTTCAGAATCCACTGGCCCACCAGGCGGTCGGCAATAGCCGCATCGAAGCGGTCGCTGTGCAGCACAAAGGTGAACATGTCCTGATCCCGCGGCACATCGAAGCGGTGAATATTTCCGGCATCGAAATGCACCTGCAATTCCGGGTAGTTGTAACCCAGGTGGGTGACCACCGTTTTCGAGTACAGGTCCTGAGGCGTTTCATATTCGAACTCTGAATCGTTTCGAACAAAAAACACCTCTTCTATGGGCACGATCGGATCGGTGAACAGAAAACGTTCCGGATCGTCCGTCCACTCCCTGGCGCGCGACGTGCCGTCGATCACGCCATCGAGCAGCATTTGGTCGACCCGTTTTCTGGGCACTTTCTTCGGAATCACCTCGTAACCGATGCGCTCGCCAATCAGCGAAACCACATCCCAGATGATGCCGGAGGGGGCTCCTTGCTCGACGATCAGGTAGGGCGGATAGCCACTGGGTGACACGTTGAACCGGAAGGTTTTCTGGTGCGAGGCGGCGCTGGCGTTGAAGCTGTGGGCCATGGCCCAGGCAAACGTTAGGATCAGGGGCAGAAAAACGATCTGTCTGCCCAACCGATTTCGAATCATGCTGCTGGACCCTTGTCGGTGGTCATGCTTATCCGTGTGACAACGAAGCGCTGCCTTATCCATGCCAGCGTCTTGGCCAGTGTTACGTTTTTGTTAGAAAAGTTCAACGGTGCTTTTCAACGGTGAGCTAAGGGAAGAAGAGCCGGGGACCTGTCCGGTCCCCGCTGTCTTAGTTAGGCCCAAGCCCGACGCAGCACCGCTCGGGCGTCGTCCAGGGAGACCTCTTTCGGGTTGAACATGGTGGCGCCATCGTCCAGGGCCATCTCAGCAATACGGTCGAGCTGCTCCTCGCTGACCTTGCCGGTTTCCTTCAGGGTGCGCGGCAGCTTGCAGCGCTTGTAGAGCTGGTCCCGCAGCTTGCGAAGGGCCGAAATACTGGCCTCGGCGCGGCGTGCGGCCGGCGTTGCCGAGTAGACCTCCGGGCCTTCAAGCGACAGCAGCAGTTCGCCCAGAGGCTCGCGAATGGATTCCAGGTTGTACTCCAGCACGTATGGCAGATACAGGCTCATGCAAAGCCCGTGGGGCAGGTGGCAGATGGCACCGGTGGCATGACCCAGTGCGTGCACCATGCCCACCATGGAGTTGGAGAAGGCGATGCCGGCCATGGTAGAGGCCTGTGCCAGCTCCAGGCGGCCATCGGTATTCTTCGGGTTGTCCATCACGGTCAGCAGAGACTGGCTGACTTTCTTCACCGCGGCGGTGGCGTAGGCGTCACTGAGTGGGTTCTTGGCCATGCAGGTAAACGCCTCGACCGCGTGGGTCATCGCATCCATGGCGGTGGCCGCGGTGATGTGCGGCGGCAGCGTCAGGGTCATGCGCGGGTCGATGATGGCCGCATTGGGCAGCAGAAACGAGGAGGTGAAAGGCAGTTTGACGCCTTTGGCCTCGTCGGTGATCACTGCAACCGCTGTGACTTCGGAGCCGGTCCCGGCGGTGGTCGGCACCACGAAGAAGGGTTTCAGGGGATGCTTGAGTACCCCGGCGCCACTGTATTTGGCGATGTCGTCGCCACCCTCGGACACCAGGATGTTGACCGCCTTACCGGTGTCGATGGCGGAGCCGCCGCCCACGGCAATGATTGAGTCGCACTTTTCCCGACGGTAGATGCCGGCAATGTCCCGAACCACGGTGGTGGAGGAATCCGGCGGCACGTCGTCGTAAATGCTGACAATTTCCAGCCCGCTTTCCTCGCACGCGGCAATGACCGGATCCAGAAGGCCCGCTGCCCGGACACCCTTGTCAGTCACGATCATCGGGCGTTTCGCCGCCAATCCGGTGAGCTCGTAGGGCATGTGCTCCAGCGCGGACTTGCCGGCAATGACTTTGACCGGGCAGAAGAATTCATAATATTTATT
>JBPEXK010000181.1:0-2746 GCA_052031745.1 Marinobacter sp.
ATGGACGATATGTAAACAGCCTTACGACCTAGGTCGTAGATGAGAGTGTTTTTCGTTCCGTTTCCTAACGATAATTGTTAACTTGGGCTACCGTTATGAGTTGACCCCTCCTCATCCGGAGGCTGCTCTGCACCAAAAACGATAAGAGGATTGAAGAGCAATGAAGATCCGTTCTGTTCTTTCCGCGGCTGCGCTGGCTGTGGCAACCACCTTTGCCGCCTCGCAGGCGCTCGCTCAGGATAAGTTCACGCTCCGTCTGGCCGAGACCTGGGGCCCCAACTTCCCGATTTTCGGCGATGCATCCAAAAACATGGCTGAAATGGCCGAGAAAATGTCCGATGGCCGCCTGCGCATCCGCATCGACTCCGCCAACAAGCACAAGGCTCCGTTCGGCGTATTCGACATGGTCAAGGCTGGCCAGTACGACATGGGCCACTCCGCTTCCTACTACTGGAAGGGCAAGGTTCCCAACACCCTGTTTTTCACCAGCATGCCGTTCGGCATGAACGCCATGGAACAGTACGCCTGGTTCTACCACGGCGGCGGCATGGAGCTGATGCAGGAAGTGTATGAGCCCCATAACCTGATGTCCTTCCCGGGTGGTAACACGGGCGTTCAGATGGGCGGCTGGTTCCGCAAGGAAATCAACTCCCTGGAAGATCTGCAAGGCCTGAAGATGCGGATTCCCGGCTTCGCCGGCGAGGTCTTTGCCGAGGTGGGCGTGAGCCCGACCAACATTGCCCCGGGTGAGCTGTACACAGCCCTTGAGCGCAACACCATCGACGCCGTCGAGTGGGTAGGCCCGGCTCTGGACCTGCGTCTGGGCTTCCAGCAGATCGCCGACTACTACTACACCGGCTGGCACGAGCCGGCCACCGAGCTGCAATTCCTGGTGAACAAGAAGACCTGGGAGAAGCTGCCGGAAGACCTGCAGGAAATCCTGCGTGTGTCCATGCGCATGGCCTCTTACGAGATGCTGGTTCAGTCCCAGCACGAAAATGCCAAGGCGTGGGCAAGCATCAAGGAAGAGTACCCGGACGTCCAGATCAAGAAGTTCCCGAAGGACGTGTTCGACGCAATGTATGAGGCTAACGAGAAGCTGCTGAAAGAAGCGGCCGCCGGTGACGAACTTGCTGCCAAGATCGTCGAGTCTCAGGAGGAGTACCTCGAGCAGTCTCGTGCTTACACCACGATTTCCGAGCGTGCTTACCTCAACACCATGGCCGAAGTCGAGTAAGATAACGGCCCAAATCGAGCCGGGATCGCTCTCTGAGTGGTCCCGGTTTCGTCGTTTTAAGTAGCTGAAAAAACGCCAACCCGCTTGGCGGAGGAATAGAAATGCGGTGGATTATCAAACTGGACGAGGGCCTTGGCCGCTTGTCTAACCTATGCGGCTGGGTCGCCTGTATCGCGATGATACTGATGGCCGCCAACGTGTTTTACGACGTGGTCAGCCGCTACGCGTTCAACGAAGTCTCAATTGGTATGCAGGAAATGGAGTGGCACCTTTACTCGGTCGTCTTCCTGTTTGGTATCCCCTACGCGCTTCGCACGGATGGACACGTCCGCGTGGATGTTTTCTACACCAACTGGAGCAACAAGGCGAAAGCCTGGATTAACCTGATCGGCGCCGTCATTTTTGTCCTGCCGTTCGCCTACCTGATCGGCTCCTACGGTTACTCCTTTGCTGTTGACGCCTACAACATGGGCGAAGGCAGCGGCGATCCGGGCGGCCTGCCCCATCGCTATATCATTAAGTCGGTAATCCCGATCACAGCGTTCTTCACCGCGACCGCAGGCCTGGGCATGATCACCTACGCCATCCGCGTCCTGTCCGGTGAGAAGAGCTACTCGGGCGAGCACAGCGCAGGAGGCCTGGCATGATTGGTATGATTATGTTCGGCGTCGCTATGCTGATGCTGATGTTTGGCTTCCCGGTTGCGTTTACCTTTGGCGGCGTTGCGCTGTTCTTTGGCATTTATGCCGAGGGGATGGATCTGTTTGCGTTCATGCCGTTCCGGATCATGAGCGTGATGCAGAACACCGTGCTCATGGCCGTACCCCTGTTCATCTTCATGGGCGTAGTGCTGCAGCGCACTAGACTGGCGGAACAGCTGCTCACCTCCATGGGCCGTCTGTTCGGCGGCTTGCCCGGTGGTTTGGCCATCTCCACCATCCTGGTGGGCGCACTGCTGGCCGCCTCCACCGGCGTGGTCGGCGCCTCCGTGGTCGCCATGGGCCTGATCTCCCTGCCGGTGATGCTGGCGCACAAATACGATAAGCGCCTGGCCACCGGCACCATCTGCGCCTCGGGCACCCTGGGCCAGATCGTTCCACCGTCCATCATTCTGATCATCCTCGGCGATGTCATGGGCATTCCGGTCGGCGACCTGTTCAAGGCCGCGGTCTGGCCCGGCGTGGTCCTGATCGGCCTGTACATTGCCTACATCCTGATCCTGACCCGCTTGAAGCCGGAAACCGCGCCGGCCATGCCGGAAGATCCGACCACCTCGCGCAAGCAGGAAATCGTCTCGGCGCTGCTGGCCATCATCCCGCCGCTGGCCCTGATCGTCGTGGTCCTGGGTTCCATCTTCAGCGGTATCGCCACCCCGACCGAGTCCTCGGCCCTGGGCGGCGTAGGTGCCGTGGTGCTTGCAATCATCTACCGCCAGTTCTCGTTCAAGATGGTCTGGGACAGCGCCAAGGACACCGTCAAGGTGACCGCCATGGTCTTTGCCATCCTGAT
>JBPEXK010000182.1:0-7220 GCA_052031745.1 Marinobacter sp.
TGCCCACCACGATGGCCCGGAACCGATCCGCATTTTCCGCCGCCAGGCGCAGGCCCAACAGCGAGCCCCAGTCCTGGCACACCAGGGTAATGTCGGTCAGTTCGAGCTGGTCGATAAAGCCCTGCATCCAGTTCATGTGCTGCTGATAGCTGTAGTCGTCGATCGAGGTCGGCTTGTCGGATTTGCCAAAACCGATCAGGTCTGGGGCAATTACCCGGTGTCCGGCCGCGGCGCAGATCGGGATCATGTGCCGGTACAGGTAGGACCAGGAGGGCTCGCCGTGCATCATCAGAATGGGCTTGGCGTCGGCCGGGCCCTCGTCAACGTAATGCATGCGCAAGCCGTCGAGGTCGACATAGTTTGGTTCAAAGGGATAATCCAGCAATCGGGCGAAACGCTTGTCGGGCGTTCTGACGAAATCCATGGCAGTGGCCTTATTGTTATGGTTCGGGTGTGATCCATCCGAGTGTGCCCAGTACCCGGGGAGGCGTCAATTTGCCGTCCTGACACTGGCCCTGAAAGCAGCGGTTGGCGCGCCTTGCAGCGATTTAACCAACGTCGTAAGGCGGGGTGACGGCGGATGGGATATGGTTAGAGACAGGCCAAGGCCCCAGTAATCCGGGACCGAAAATCCACCTGTTTTTTGTACCAACCATGGACGCACCCCAATGACCCACTGGCTGATCGCGAACCCCAAGGCCGGCAGCGGTGAGCGTGATCGTGACTTCTGGCTCGAACGGCTGGAAGCCGCCGGCGTGCCCACGCCCGAGTGCTGCAATTTCGACGAGCCCACTTGGGCCGATCGGGTTCAGGCCGGCGATACCGTAATGGTCGCAGGTGGCGATGGTTCGGTGAATCTGGGGGCCCGTCTGTGCCGCAAGAAACAGGCGACGCTGGCGGTGCTGCCGTCCGGTACCGCCAACGATTTTGCCCGCAACCTGGGGCTGCCGGAGGAACCCGAGCGGCTCTGCGCACTGATCGCCAAGGGCGTCACCCAACAGGTGGATGTGGCGGAAGTGGGCGAGACCCTGTTTCTCAATGTCGCCCACATCGGCCTGGGGACGCTGCCGGCGCGGGAGGCCGGCGGCACCCACAAAAAGCTGTTTGGTCGTTTCAGTTATGGCCTGGGTCTGCTGCGCCGGCTCAGCGCGGAACGCGGGTTCAAGGCCGAAATCCGTTGTGACAAGGGCTTCGTCAAAGGCCGCTGGTTGTCCATCGCGGTGGCCAGCGGCGCGTTTTTTGGCGGCGGCAACGAAATTCCCGAGGCTTCCGCCAATGATGGCCAGTTGGATGTCATTGCCGTAAAACCCCGGCCCTTGCTGCAGTTGTTCCTCACCTTCCTGATGGTGCGGTTGAATCGTCGGTCGCCCCAGCGCACCAGCACGATCATCCATCTCAAGGGCTCACGCTGCACCGTAAACACCAGCAAGCCGAAAACCATCACCGCTGACGGCGACGTGCTTGGTAAAACCCCGTTGCAGGTGACGTGTCGGCCTCATTCTCTATCCGTGATCGGGCCCACCATCGTCAGCACCCGGGACGGCGATGCGGAGCAATCCGCGGCCGCAACCGAAATGTAGGCGCCCGCGCCAGATACGTTTTGTCACTGAATTTTTTCCCGGTTCGGGTAATCATGGCGACCCTTAGCAAAAACAACCAAATTGAGTGGCCAAAACGCTCATTTCATCGTTTCACAATCTGATAAGGACAACCGAATGCTGAACGTCCCGGCCCTGTTTCGGCCAGAATCGATGCGTGCCCTGAAATCCGCCCTGGTAACCGGCGTGGTGGCATTGACCCTCGGAGCCTTTACCAATGCAGCCGCCGCGGCCGAACGGCTGTACATTTTCACCGAGAACTACCCACCCTATAACGCGTCAGCCTCGGGCAAGGGCTTTGCCCACGGTGAGGAGGACATCACCGGCATCTGCACCGAGATGGTCAAGGCCATGCTGGCCCGCACCGATTACGACTATGTGATGAAGATGCGGGCCTGGAGCTACGCCTACGATTGGGTCCAGGAGCGGGAAAACCATGGCCTGTTCTGCACCGCCCGCACCGAGGAGCGGGAAGATCTGTTCCAGTGGGTGGGTCCCCTGGCGCCCATCAAGTGGACGCTGTTTGCCGCACCGGACTCCAACATTTCTCTGAACTCGCTGGAAGAGGCCCGGGATCTGCAGATTGCCGGCTACAAGGGCGATGTCATGTCCGAGTATCTGGTGGACCAGGGCTTTAACGTGGCTATGGGGCTCTCAGGTGATGTAAACACCCGCCGCCTGATGCTGGGGCAGGCCGATCTCTGGGTGACCGATGGCCTGGTCGGGCCCCTGGTTGCCGAGGAGGAGCACGGCATTACTGGTCTGAAGCCGGTGCTGGTGTTCCGGGAGACGCCAATGTACCTGGCACTGAGCAACGACACCGATCCGGCCATCGTCGCCGATTTGCAGCGGGCGCTGGATGCCGCCCGGGCCGCCGGCGAGCTGGAGGCCATCTCCCAGCGTTACGACTGAGTTGAGCCCCCGGTGCCCATTGGCGCCGGTTGCGCAGCCCGTGGCCGATTTAGCTTGCGGGCAATTTCCACAAACGGCGTCACGATAAGACTGTACACGGTCAGATAGCGCTCGGCGTCCCGCTTGCCGGTGCCGAAGTTGATCCGCTCCGGGGTGCTGGTGGTGGTGTACAGGGTGCCGAACATCCAGTCCCAGATCGACAGGTTAGTACCGAAATTCTTGTTGAAGTGGCGTGGCGCGTCGCTGTGGTGAATCTGGTGCTGGGCCGGGCTGTTCAGCACCCGTTCCACCACCGGACCGAACGACAGCCAGACGTGGCTGTGCCGCAAATTAGCGGCCAGGGCGTTGAACACAAACACCAGGTAGGTTACCCCGAACAGGGTGTAGCGGCTGATCTCACCGCCACACAGGTAGTAGAACAGGCCGGCATAGAGCCCGACGCACACCAGCGACGCAATCCGTTCCACGATTTTTTCCACGAAGTGAATCCGACTGGCGGTCACCGGTACCATCACCGGGGCTGAGTGGTGCACCTTGTGAAACTCCCACAGCCAGCGGGAGTGGAACGCCCGGTGCACCCAGTAATGCTTGAAGTCCCGCACCAGGAATACCCCCAGGCCGTACAGCAAGGCCAGGCCCAGGTTCTGGCCCAGTTCCGGTCGGGCACCCCAGAGGTTGGTGAAGAACAGGACGTAGTCGCCGGAGCGAAGGATGTACGGATCGACCAGCGCGACCACCGGAATCACCAGGGCGATCTTGAGGATGGCGCGCACGAAATAGTAGCGATAATCCAGCAGCGCGGAGCGGTGGAAATTAACCCGGCTGCCACCGATGAACTGCCAGAACGAGGCAGCGTCGGTGAGCCCTCGGTGTTTCCGATAGCGGAACAGGCCGTAGGCAACGGCGTAGGAAATGAACAGGAATAACAGCCCAAAGCGGCCATTGAGGTCAAAGATGCCGACAAAGCGGTCGGCCACCGGCGCCAGCACCACCCGGTCCAGCTCGGCATACAATTCAGTCAACAGGTCCAACGCACATCACCCACTACGCCCAATGCCGGCGCAGTGTAAGTAATGTCAGTTATAAAGACAATGATAGTTATTCGCGACTGTTAGCCAGTGCCAACGGCGGCTTTCGCCGTTGTGGCGTCACGTAGCTGAACCGGCGCCGATACTCTTCCATGGTGCAGCCGACATTGCGCTTGAACAGGCGCCGGAACGAGCTGGCGTCCTCGTAGCCCACGTCCCAGATGATCTGGGCAGTTTGCTTGCGGGTCGACTCCAGGGCGTGTTTGGCGGCTTCAATGCGCAGGTGCTGTAGATAGCTGAGCGGGGTTTCGCCGGTGGCTTCCTTGAAGCGGCGTTTGAAGGTGCGCGGCCCGAGATGGACGCGATCCGCCAGCTCGTCGATCACGATGTGCTGGGCGTAATGCTGCTCCAGCCAGCTTTGCACCTCGTCAATCTTCTCGTCCTGGTGGGAGCGGCTGCCGTAGAAGCTCATGTATGGGGTCTGTTCCGAGCGCCGGGCATCGAGGATCAGCAGCTTGCTGCAGGCCAACGCCAAAGCCGGCGAGCCCAGTCGCTCCACCAGGTACAGGCACAGATCTATGAACGAGGTGGCGCCGCCGGCACAGATGATCAGGCCGTTGTCCACCAGCAGTTGCTCGGTCTCCAGGCGCAAATTCGGGTAGCGGCGTCGGAACGCCGGGGCCGCGCGCCAGTGGGTGGTGGCCACCTGATCCTCAAGCAGCCCGGCCTCGGCCAGGACAAAACTGCCGGTGCATACGCTGGCCACCACCGCACCCCGGTTGACCGCACCCTGCAGCCAGGGGTGCATGGTTCGGGACATGTTCAAAGCGGCCTCGATGTGACGATCCCCCACCACCGCTTCCATGGCCGAGCCGACGATGATGACGTCGGCGGCGTAATCCTGCCAGTCGACTGTCGGTGCGATGGCGATGCCACTGTAGGAGCGGACCGGCTGGTTATCCACGGTCACGATCTGACAGTCGAATCGAGGTTCGCTTCGGTCCCGTGCGCGGTCGCAGTAATTGGCAATGGTAAAGAAATCCATCACACCGAGTACGCCACTGCCGTGGCAGAAGGGCAGGGCAACAATGGCAACCTTGATCATGATGAATGTCCCTTTTGGCATCTACAGTGTCAAATATGACACTCCGTCGCCCCCTTGGCAAGCCGTAATCTGACACTGTCAAATCAGGTCGGCCCGTCGGCCGACAGCGAAGGAGGGATGGTCATGACTGCTCAATTCACAATCGACACCGGTATTGCAAAACGTCTGCCCCTTGCTCGCGCTCCGCGTCGTAACCGTCGGGTCGCGGCCATGGGCAAAGCCCTGAAAATGCTGCAGCGGGTGGCACCGCGCGCCGCCGGAAATCTGGTCGAGTCCTTGTTCTTTACTCCGCGCCGGCTGCCGATTCCGGTGCGCTACGAGCACCTGCTCGATCAGGCCGACAGTTTCACCCAGGTTCGGCACGGGGCGGTCACCCTCCCGGTGTACAGTTGGGGTGCCGGTCCGGTGGTGCTGATGGTGCACGGCTGGTCTGGAGGTGGTACCCAGTTTGGCGCCTTCGTGGAGCCGCTGGTCAGTGCCGGCTATCGGGTGGTGATCTTTGACGCCCCGGGCCATGGTCGCGCCCAGGGTGGCCGCACCAACCTGTACGAGATGACCGATGCCCTGGCCAGGGTGGCCGCCAGCATCGGCCCGATCGACACCATCATCGCCCACTCGCTGGGCAGCCTCGCGGCAGCGCGGGCGGTGGTCGATGGGGTGCAGGCCAAGCGCTTGGTGCTGCTGGCACCGCCCAAGGATCTGGCGTCGGTGGTGTCTGGATTCGGCGGCGAGCTGGGTCTGACTGAGGCCATGGTGGCCGGTCATCGCCAGCGCATGGAAGACGCGTTCGGCCGGGAGGTGTGGCAACACTTCTCCTTCGACACCCTGGCGCCGGCGCTCGACGCCCAGGGGCTGGTGGTGGTCGACCGGGACGATCGGGCCGTGCCCGCCAGCCACAGCGACAGCGTGCACCTGGGCTGGGCCGGCTCGGAGCGCCTGCAAACCCAGGGGCTGGGTCACCACAAGCTGCTGTGGCACCCGAGCGTGGTATCCAGGATCCAGCAGTTCGTGACCGCGGCCGCCTGAATCACAGGTAGTCAGGGAGTTAAAACCATAGCCCGATCTCCGGATCGGGCGTTTTTCGTTCCACCGAGAGACCGTGGGATTCCAGCAGCTGGATCAGTTCCTCGGTGTCGTCCACATTGAGGAAACTGCCCAGGGACACCTCGGTGTCACGGTGGCTCAGCATCAGTTTGGGCGGGGCAAAGGGGTGGCTGGGGGCATTCAATTGCACGCGGACGTAAGGCTTGGGCCAGGTCCATTCCGCCAGTTTCCGGGTGCGGCCCTTTTCCAGATGCAGGTCATCGGCTCCGATGGTGAGCAACTCCCGGCGCTGACAGGCCCGGGCCGTGAGGTAAAACCCGGTGGCCAGGGCGGCCAGCTCCAGGCCGGCAAAGGGCACGATCACCCAGGCGCCGGCCAGGGCCATGCCGGTGGCGATCACACCTGAAAGCAATAGCAGCGCGAGCCAGATCCGCACGTTGCCGCGCCAGCTCAGGGAGCGGTTGGGGGTCAGTAACAGTCGGGTGCCGTCCGGTGAGTCCAGGTGCTCAACCATGGTTTCATGCCTTCGTCATAGGCCTTTCCGGTATACGAGATTCTGCGCGGGTCCGATGATTGCCGGATGGTCCCGGCGTCTGACGGATCGGTAATTCAAATGTGGGGCGAAGCGCGACATACTGGCGGCCTGCTTTTAAGAATAGTCAAAACGGTCGGTGAGCGAAGCGTGGCGCGAAAATCCCTGATTCGACGATCATTGGGCAAACTGGGCTGGCTGCTGGCGGGAACGCTGGTGCTGCTGTTCGCCGTGATCCTGCTGTTCCGGTTTGTGAATCCGCCCACCTCCAGCTTCATGCTCGGGCATCGTTTGGCCCAGCCCCAACAGGCGTTGCATCAGGACTGGGTGCCGCTTGCGGAAATCTCGCCCTGGATGCCGCTGGCGGTGGTGGCCAGCGAGGATCAGCGCTTCCCTGATCACTGGGGCGTGGATTTTGCCGCCATTCGTACGGCGCTGGCCGAGTATCAGGCGGGCGAGGGTCTGCGGGGCGCCAGTACCATTACCCAGCAAACCGCCAAGAACCTGTTTTTGTGGAATGGCCGCAGCTTCGTGCGCAAGGCGTTGGAGGCCGGACTGGCGCTGGGGTTGGAGGCCTTGTGGCCGAAAAAGCGGATTCTTGAGGTGTATCTGAACATCGCCGAATTTGGCCCCGGGGTGTACGGCGTTGAAGCCGCCAGCCGGCGCTATTTCGGGTTGGCGGCCAGCCAGTTGTCACCGCTGCAGGCGGCCCGCCTGGCCGCGGTCCTGCCCAATCCCAAGGCCCTGAGTGCGGTGTCGCCGTCGCCCTATGTGTGGGAGCGGGTGTCCTGGATTCGCGGCCAGATGGCCCAGTTGTCGGGGCTGAATTACCTGGACGACGTGCTGCAGTAGCGCCGCTCCGGGCGGCCGACGTTGCCGTAACTCACTTCCGCCGCGGCCTCGCCGGCACCCACCAGAAATTCCAGGTATCGGCGCGCGGTGGTGCGGGAGGCGCCCATGGCGGCCCCGACCTCCTCGGCGCTCCACTCGCCGCCGGTCAC
>JBPEXK010000183.1:0-11918 GCA_052031745.1 Marinobacter sp.
CTGCACCGGATGACCTTTGCCGACGGCGAGAAGGCCAGCGAGCTGGAAGTGGTCGATACCGTGGGCAAGCGCAACACCGGCACCCGCTTGAAGTTCATGCCCGATGCCAGCTATTTCGATAGCCCGAATTTCTCGGTCAGCCGCCTGCGCCACAATCTGCGGGCGAAAGCGGTACTTTGCCCGGGCTTGACCGTCACCTTCCTGCAGGAAAAAACCGGCGAGAAAGACGAGTGGTTCTACGAAGACGGGTTGCGGGATTATCTGCGCACGGCCCTGGCCGATCTTGAAGCGGTGCCGCTGGAGCCCTTTACCGGCAGTTTCTCCGGCAACAGCGAAGCGGTGGACTGGGCGATCCAGTGGCTGCCGGAGGGTGGCGAGGCCACCATGGAAAGCTACGTCAACCTGATCCCCACCGCCCAGGGTGGCACCCATGTCAACGGCCTGCGCACCGGCCTGCTGGAAGCCATGCGTGAGTTCTGCGAATTCCGCAATCTGCTGCCCCGGGGCGTAAAGCTGTCTCCGGAGGACATCTGGGAGCGTGCCGCCTACGTGCTGTCGTTCAAGATGCAGGAACCCCAGTTTTCCGGCCAGACCAAGGAGCGGCTGTCGTCCCGTGAGGCGGCGGCGTTCATTTCTGGCGTAGTGAAGGACGCTTTCAGCCTGTGGCTGAACCAGCACACCGATGTGGCTGAGGTCCTGGCCGAGCTGTTCATCAGCAATGCCCAGCGCCGTTTGCGCGCCAGCAAGAAGGTGGCCCGGAAAAAGGTCACCTCTGGTCCGGCGCTGCCGGGCAAACTGGCGGACTGCTCCGGCGCCGATACCGCCCGCTCCGAACTGTTCCTGGTGGAGGGGGACTCCGCCGGTGGTTCCGCCAAGCAGGCCCGGGACCGGGAATTCCAGGCGGTGATGCCGCTGCGGGGTAAGATCCTCAACACCTGGGAGGTGGATCCGGCCGAGGTGCTGGCGTCCCAGGAAGTGCACGACATTGCCGTGGCCATTGGCGTGGACCCAGGCTCCGACAAGCTTGAGGGCCTGCGTTACAACAAAATCTGCATCCTGGCGGATGCCGATTCCGATGGTCTGCACATTGCCACTCTGCTGTGCGCGCTGTTCGTGAAGCATTTCCGGCCGGTGGTCGCCGCGGGGCACGTGTTTGTCGCCATGCCACCGCTGTACCGGGTCGATCTGGGCAAGGAAACCTTCTACGCCCTGGACGAGCACGAGAAGCAGGGTATCATCGACCGCCTGGCCGCGGAGAATCGCAAGGGCAAGATTTCGGTGACCCGGTTCAAGGGTCTGGGTGAGATGAACCCGCTGCAGCTGCGGGAGACCACCATGGCTCCGGACACCCGTCGTCTGGTGATGCTCACCATCGAAGACAACGACGACACCGACAGCCGCATGGACATGTTGCTGGGCAAGAAGCGAGCCTCGGACCGTCGCTCCTGGCTCGAGACCTACGGCAATATTGCCGACGTGGTCGTTTGATCCAGCCATATTGCTAAGGGTGCTATAAAAAGCATCCTTTATTCTTTCTCTGTTCTATTCAAAGCCGTTATCCTGCCAGTTTTCTTTCCGGGAAGAACCGTAAATGGACTGGCAAGGCTGGTTTGCGCTGGGCCTGGCGGGCACCTCGCTGATACTCATGAGTGTTGGACGCTTTGCACCCCACATGGTGATGATGGGGGTGCTGGTCGTGCTCAGCGCCTCGGGTATCGTGTCGGCCGACCAGGCGCTGTCTGGTTTTAGCAACAGTGGCTTGATCACGGTGGTGGCCATGTTTGTGGTGGCTGCCGGTATCCACCATTCCGGCGGGGTCGACCTGCTGGTGAACCATCTGTTGCGCAGCCCCAAGACCGTTCGTAGCGCCCAGGCGCGTATTGCCCTGCCGGTGTCTCTGCTAAGCGGTTTCCTGAACAATACCCCGGTTGTTGCCACCATGATTCCGGCGGTCCACGCCTGGTCCCGCAAGATCGGTATCTCTCCGTCCAAGCTCATGATCCCCCTGAGCTATTCCGCCATCCTGGGCGGCACCCTGACGCTCATCGGCACCAGCACCAACCTGGTGGTCAATGGCCAGGTTCAGCAATTAACCGGTGGTGACGGTTTCTCGATTTTCTCCATCACCGCCGTCGGTCTGCCCGTGGCGGTGATTGGGCTGGCGGCGATGCTGCTGGTGATGCCCCGGTTCCTGCCGGACCGCAAGGACCAGCAGAAGTTTGGTTCCATGCGGGAATTTACCCTGGAAGTTGCGGTGTCTTTCGATGGTCCTCTGGTGGGCAAGTCGGTGGGCGAGGCTGGCCTTCGAGAGCTGGAGCGCCTGTACCTGGTTGAGATCGAACGGGATGGCAGCGTGGTTACCGCGGTGCCATCGGAAGAACGTCTGCGCGGTGGCGACCGGCTGGTCTTCGCCGGGGACACCCAGGCCATCTCGGACCTGCTTCGCATCAATGGCATTGTGCCCTCGGTGCACGATGACGAGCCCAGCTTGAGCCAGGATCGAGCCGAACGCCGGTTGGTGGAGGCTGCGCTGTCGCCCCAGTCGGATGTGCTTGGTCAGACCATCCGGGACGCCCGCTTCCGTGACCGCTACGGCGCGGTGGTGCTGGCGGTGGCCCGCGGCGGCGAGCGGGTCTCCGGGAACCTTGGCAATATCCGCCTGAAACCCGGGGATGTGCTGTTGCTGGAGGCGCGCCCGGCGTTCGTTAGCCGGCAGCGCTACGCCAAGGATTTTCTGTTGATCAACGATCTGGAAACCGAGACGCCCCGGCACGACCGGGCCTGGCTGTCCTGGGGTATTCTGTTGGTGCTGGTTGGATTGGCGGCCTGTGGCGTGCTGAGCATGCTGAACGCTGCCTTGCTCGGCGCCACCCTGATGATCATGACCGGATGTTGCTCGGTGGGTCAGGCCCAGAAGTCGGTGGATGTGCCGGTAATACTGACCATTGCCGCCTCGTTCGCCCTGGGCGCCGCCCTGCAGGAAACCGGCGCCGCCCAGTACGTGGCGAAAGGCATCCTTGGGCTCAGCCAGGGCAACGTGCTGCTGGCAATCCTGCTGGTGTACATCACCGTGTCGGTGCTGACCGAGGTGATCACCAACAACGCCGCCGCCGTTCTGGTGATTCCCATTGTGCTGTCGATGACCGCCAGCATGGGCGTGGCGCCAGAGCCCTTTGTGATCGCGGTGATGATGGCCGCCTCGGCCAGCTTTGCCACACCCCTGGGCTATCAGACCAACATGATGGTGTTCGGCCCCGGTGGTTACCGGTTCGGTGACTTCGTGCGCGTGGGCCTGCCCATGAACCTGTTCATCGGCGCGGTCACCGTGGCGGTGATTTCCGCGGTGTACGGTATCAGTCTCGGCTAGGGCGGGGCCGGGTGGCGTTGGCGAGGATGTCGCAGCACAGCACCCGCAACTGGCCATCCTGATAATAACCCTGGGACAGGGTGACGCACATGTAGGCCCCGGTAACGCACAGGTATGGCGCGGTGATGTGGAGGGTGTTGGGTTGGGCCAGTGCCTGGCGCAGGTACTGCTGACGGAACCAGTCGGCGCTGCTGGTGCTTTCCAGCGGTCTGAAGCGGGGGTCGAGGCTGCGGCTGCCGGTGTCTGAGATCACCGTGTCTGCGATCTGTATGCCTTGATCGTTCACCAGATAGCAGCGAGAAACCGCCTGATGATTGACCAGGCCGAGGCAGGCCTGGTGCATGTCGGCGCCATTGAGAAGCTTGTCGATGCTGGTGGTGAACGAGTCCCGGAAGAACTCGGTCAACTGCCGGGTCGGGTCGAAGGTGACCTGGTTGCGTGACTTGTATTCATTCAGCAGCTCATCGAAATTGGTCGGTGAGCGCATCAGATTGTCCAGGTCGATACTGGGCGTCCGAAAATAGAAGCCCTGCACGAAATCCACCCCGGCATCGATGGCGATCAGCGCCTGTTCCCGGGTTTCCACGCCCTCCAGCAACACCAGGCAACCCGATTGATGCAGCAGCGACACTATGCCGTTCAGGATCTGCCTGGCCTTGCGGTCTTCGGTGGCCCGCGTCAGCAGGGTGCGGTCCAGCTTTACAATGTCCGGTGACAGGTTCCAGATGCGTTCGAAATTGGAGTGGCCAGCGCCGAAATCGTCGATCGCCGTCAGGCAGCCAAGTTTCTTGTAGTAGGCCACTGTCTCTTTGAGTTTTTCGGCATCATCCGTGGGCTGCTCTACAATTTCTATAACGATGCGATGGGGCGGTAGCCCGGTTTTCTCCAGTAGCTGGCCGAAAAAGGAGTCGGCCTGTCGGCCACTGGTAACCGCCTGGGGCGAGACATTCAGGAACAGCCAGTTCAGTTGGTCCTCGATGCCGCTGTAATTACGGATGTGCAGGTAACGGCACAGCCGGTCCAGGAGCAGGTTCTCGGAATCCGTGGAGGGCAGCTGAAACAGGTGCAGTGGCAGAACGGCGGCGTCGTCGGGGTCGAACGCCCGGATCAGGGCTTCGTATCCGACAATGCGCTTGTGACTGATGCTGTAGATGGGCTGCAGTGCGGTGCGAAGTTTCAGGCCCTGAAAATCGGCAATCCAGGTGTCGCCGTCGTTGCTCAGCATCGGCGAAAGGAGATCTAGCTCCGGCACGGTGAGCTTTTCAGGCAGGCTCTTCGACATGGCTCATTCTGACAGGTTTAACGACATCGTCAGGCGCTCTCTCGAAGGCGCCTGAACTGCTGAACCTCAGTCGTGTGCGACCAAGGCTTAGGTCAGCGCAACTGATGCAAGTGGTGAGATTGCCAAAAAAAGCCAGGGATTACCACAAGTTCATGCAAGAACTGGGAAGCGTTCGCATTCGCGTCGGGCTCGTGTACAGTTTCGGCCTGGGCTGCGAGTCGAACGATAAAGCAGGGGGGAGGCGGCCTGCCCGGCCGCCACGGCATGAATCTGATCGTTAGTTATTGCTGGGGACAACAACGCTTTCGTCGAATTCGAATTCCATGTCTCGGTCCTTTTTAGTTTGAAGGTACCTTGGCGTTTCGAAGGTACCTTGCAGGGGCCTTGAGTGCGCCCTTGCATGGCTTAATTTGATGGTTAGTCTAACTTTGATGAGTATTTGAACAATCCGTAAAAGCCGTATACGACCAAAGGCATAGAAGCATGCGAATGGTCAGTTTTTCTGATGATGGCCAGCAAAACATTTCGTTAGAGTTCGCGGTTCTCTGTTTCTAGAATGCGGAGCAACTGTCAGGGAAGGGAATAGGTCCAGAAAGATGCAATTCAAAAATACTGCGGATCGCTACGGTGCGGTTGCCGTGTCCATGCATTGGATAGTGGCCGTTGCGGTCATTGGCCTGTTTGCGCTCGGCTACTGGATGGTGGACCTGACCTATTACGACGACTGGTACAAACGGGCGCCGGACATCCACCGCAGCGTGGGCATTCTGTTGTTCGGGCTCATGGTGCTTCGATTGTGCTGGCGTCTGGCAAACGCTGGCCCCAAGCCGTTGGCCAGTCACAAGCGCTGGGAAATCGCCAGCGCCCACGCCGCCCACATGCTGCTCTATGTGTTGATTTTCGTGGCCATGGTGAGTGGCTATCTGATTTCCACCGCCGACGGTTCCTCGATCAGTGTGTTCGACTGGTTCGAGGTGCCGTCGGTGACAGGCCAGGTCAAAGGGCTTGAGGACACGGCCGGCGCAGTCCACTACTGGTCCACCTGGGCCATCGTCGCCCTGGCGGCCGTGCACGCGGCCGGCGCCCTCAAACATCACCTGATTGATCGTGACCAAACGCTCCGGCGTATGCTTGGCATGTAGGCAGGCATCGCCGACCGTTTAAAACCGCGCCCGGTAAGGGCTTGATTCGAGAAAGGGAGAAAACGATGAAGAAAGTATTGCTCGCCTCTGCGGTATCCTTGGCTCTGGCTGGCGCCGCGCAGGCTGATGGCCACGGTGGTACTTATGCCTTCGATAAGAAGGGTGCCCACCAGTTCATTACCTTCAAGATTTCCCACCTCGGCTACAGCTGGCTCTACGGCCGCTTTAACGACTTCGACGGTCAGTTTGTCTACGACGAGGCCGACCCCGCCAACAGCACCGTGGAAGTGACCATCGACACCTCGAGCGTCGACTCCAATCACGCCGAACGTGACAAACACTTGCGCAGCGAAGACTTCCTGTTCGTGGATGAGTACCCACAGGCCAGCTTCACGAGTAAGCGTGTGGAAGTGGGCGCTGATGGGGAAGCGGACATCATCGGCGATCTGACCCTGCGTGGCGTCACCAAAGAGGTGACCCTGGACGCCGAGATGGTCGGCCACGGCGAGGATCCCTGGGGCGGTTACCGCATGGGCTTCGAGGCGGAGACCGAACTGCGGCTGAAGGACTTCGGCATTCCGATGGATCTTGGTCCCGCGTCTGAGACCGTCGACATCATTATTTCAGTAGAAGGGATTCGCCAGTAAGGCGGATGAGATCGAGCCGAGACCCTGCTGCACAAGTGGGGCTCGGCTCGGTAAGTGCCCGCATCGACCCCTGGTTGAAGAGCCGCCTATCGGGCAGGACCTTTGGCGTTAGGTGGTCCGGTGGGATGCCTCCGGTGAATCGTCCACGGATTCGCCAGACTTGCACAAATGCCTTTGCCGCCAGTACTGCCCGGCAAAAATAACCAGCCAGATCAGAATGCCCGCCCACAGATACGGCTCGGGGACCTGGAAGTTACCGCTGATTGTGAACTCCACCAGGAGCATCAGGGCCACGGCCAGTAGCGCATTGACCATGGCGGTGACCATGGCTTGCCCGCAAGCTTTCAGATTGGGTTTCATAGTGTCCCGCTTATGAGAAAAGTGAAAACGGTCTTCTATCCGAGAATGGCGAGCATACGGTCAGGGTTACAGACTCTCCATGCGGGAATTCCGCTATTGGAAGTTGGTGTATCTGGGCCGGCGTCCATATAATGTGGCCTCGCGTCGGGGGCCGTGATTATTTCGCCCGCAACGGGTAGCATCTTCGGCGTCAATCACTTCAGGTAACACAGGCAGAAGAGGCATACATGCCAGAGTTTCAGACTACGGATGAGGGCTTTGAGCGGGTTTCACTCAGGGACTACACGGAGAAGGCCTACCTCGACTACTCCATGTACGTCATCCTCGACCGGGCGCTGCCCAACGTCGGTGACGGTCTCAAACCGGTGCAGCGGCGCATTGTCTACGCCATGTCCGAGCTGGGGCTGAAGTCCACCTCCAAGTACAAAAAGTCCGCCCGTACCGTCGGTGATGTGCTCGGTAAATTTCACCCGCACGGAGACAGCGCCTGTTACGAAGCCATGGTGCTGATGGCGCAACCCTTCTCCTATCGTTACCCGCTGGTGGATGGCCAGGGCAACTGGGGCTCACCGGATGACCCCAAGTCGTTCGCTGCCATGCGATACACCGAATCTCGCCTGGCGCCGTTTGCCGAAGTGTTGCTCAGTGAGCTGGGCCAGGGCACCGTCGACTGGGTGCCGAACTTTGACGGCACCATGGACGAGCCTTCGGTACTGCCGGCGCGTCTGCCCCATGTTTTGCTGAACGGCACCACCGGTATTGCCGTGGGCATGGCGACCGACATTCCGCCCCACAACGTGCGCGAAGTGAGTGCCGCCTGCATACGCCTGCTGGATAACCCCAACGCTGGCGTTGATGAGCTGTGCGAGCACATCAAAGGGCCTGACTTCCCTACCCACGCGGAAATCATCACCCCGCGCAAAGACATCCGCCAGATGTACGAAACCGGCCGTGGTTCCTTGCGCATGCGCGCCCGCTGGATTCGCGAGAACGGCGAAATCGTCGTTACTGATCTGCCGCACCAGGTGTCCGGTGCCCGGGTGCTGGAGCAGATTGCCCAGCAGATGCAGGCCAAGAAACTGCCCATGGTCGCTGATCTGCGCGACGAGTCGGACCACGAGAATCCGACCCGCCTGGTGATCGTGCCTCGTTCCAATCGGGTGGACCTGGACGGCCTTATGGCCCACATGTTTGCCAGTACCGATCTGGAAAAAACCTACCGGGTGAACATCAACGTCATCGGCAACGATGGCCGGCCCGGGGTGAAAGGCCTGCAGCAGATCCTGACCGAGTGGCTGGCGTTCCGCCGGACCACGGTCACCCGTCGTTTGCAGCACCGTCTGGACAAGGTCCTGGCGCGCCTGCACCTGTTGGAAGGCCTGTTGATCGCCTATCTGAACATCGACGAGGTGATCGAAATCATTCGCACCGAAGACAAGCCCAAGCCGGTGCTGATGTCCCGGTTTGGCCTGTCGGCGGAGCAGGCCGAGGCCATCCTCGAACTGAAGCTGCGCCACCTGGCCAAGCTGGAGGAAATGAAGATCCGCGGTGAGCAGGACGAGCTGGCCGCCGAGCGGGACGAATTGCAGGCGATTCTGGGCTCGGAAGACCGTTTGCGTGAGCTGATCAAGGCCGAGCTGCAGGCGGATGCCGAAACCTACGGCGATGACCGCCGTTCCCCGATCGTCGAGCGCGAGGAAGCCCGCGCATTCAGCGAAAACGACCTGGTGTCCAACGATCCGGTCACCGTGGTGCTGTCGGAGAAAGGCTGGGTGCGCGCCGCCAAGGGCCACGACATTGAACCCGAAGGGCTGAGCTACAAGGCCGGCGACCGTTTTGCATTGGCGGCCCGGGGCCGCAACAACCAGCAGGCCATCTTCCTGGATTCCACCGGCCGGGCCTACTCGTTGATGGCGCACAGTTTCCCCTCCGCCCGGGGCCAGGGCGAGCCGCTTACCGGTCGGATTAACCCGCCCTCCGGGGCCGGCTTTGCCGGTCTGCTGATGGGCGATCCGGCGGGTAAGGCGCTGCTGGTGACCGACGGCGGTTACGGCTTCGTGACCTCTCTCGGGGACATGATCAGCAAGAACCGGAACGGTAAGGCGGTGGTCAGCGTGCCCAAGGGCGCCAAGATCATGCCGCCGATCACGGTGCCGGCGACCGACAAAACCCTGTACCTGGGGGCGGTATCGAACGAGGGTCGCATGCTGGTGTTCCCGCTCAGCGAGCTGCCGGAGCTGGCCAAGGGTAAAGGCAATAAGATCATCAGCATTCCCTCCGCCCGGGTCCAGAATCGCGAAGAGTTTGTCGTCGCAGTGGCGGTGTTCGCCGAGGATGATCAGCTCGAAATTCGCGCCGGCAAGCGCAAAATGGGGCTGCAGTTCAGCGATCTGGAACATTACCTGGGTGAGCGCGGTCGTCGGGGCCACAAGTTGCCCAGAGGCTTGCAGCGGGTCGACGCCATTGATGTGATTCCTTCCGCGGCGCGGACCAAGGACGAGACTCAGGGCCAGGAACAGGAGAACACCGAGAGTGAGTGAACTGGTACTGATGAACGTATCCGGCCGGGATAAGCCCGGCCTGACCTCGGAAATTACCGGGATTATGGGGCAGTACGATGTTCGCATTCTCGACATCGGCCAGGCGGTGATCCATGACCACCTCACCTGGGGCATCCTGATCGAGATACCGGACGCGTCGAAATCGTCGCCGGTGATCCGCGATCTGCTGTTCCGGCTGCACTCTCTGGATCTGCAGGTGCGCTTTGCACCGATCACCGAAGCGGAGTACCAGAGCTGGGCCGAAGGGCGCAATCGGGCCTGTTACATCGTTACCCTGCTGGCCCGGGACATCCAGGCCGAGCAGATCGCCCGGGTGTCGGCGATTACCGCACGACACGGGCTCAATATCGACAACATCAGCCGGCTGTCGGCGCGGCCCTCGCTGGACCCGACCGAAAACCGCATTGCCTGCGTGGAATTCTCGGTACGGGGTACACCGTCGGATCTGGACGCGCTGCGGGCCGACTTCCTGCACATCGCCGGCGAGATGAACGTCGATATCGCCTTCCAGGAGGATTCCATCTTCCGTCGCAACCGTCGGTTGGTGGTGTTCGATATGGATTCGACCCTGATCGAAGCCGAAGTGATCGATGAACTGGCCCGGGAAGCCGGGGTTGGTGATCAAGTCGCGGACATCACCGAGCGCGCCATGCAGGGTGAACTGGACTTCAGCCAGAGCTTTGCCGAGCGCCTGGCGCTGCTGAAGGGGCTGGATGAGTCTGTGCTCGAAGGCATTGCCGCCCGCCTGCGCATGACCGAAGGTGCCGAGCACCTGATTCGCAGTCTCAAGGCCCTGGGGTACCGCACCGCGATCCTGTCCGGTGGCTTTACCTATTTCGCCCGGCACCTGCAGTCGAAGCTGGGCATCGACTACGTCTACGCCAACGAGCTGGAAATTGTCGACGGCAAGGTTACCGGCCAGGTGTCGGGTCAGATCGTGGATGGCAAGCGCAAGGCCGAGCTGCTGCTGGAAATTGCCGAGAAAGAGCACATCTCCCGGGAGCAGGTGATTGCCGTCGGTGATGGTGCCAACGACCTGCCCATGCTCAGCCAGGCCGGCCTGGGCGTGGCGTTCCGGGCCAAGCCGCTGGTGAAGGAATCGGCCCGGCATTCCATCTCCACCCTCGGCCTGGACGCCATTCTCTACCTGATCGGCTTCCGCGAGAGTGAGACTAACCAGGGGGTCGAACAGGCTGGATTCTAGATCAGGCTGATCTGTGACCCGGCCAGAGCGGCCACCAACAAAAACGGCGCCCCATGGGGCGCCGTTTTTGGTTCAGGCTGACTCGGGTTAGTGATCGCCGAAGTCGTAGTTCATTTCCGGCACCGGGGCCTGCAGGTAGTAGCCCTGGATATAGTTGACCCCTGCCTGCCAGAGTGTGGCCAGGACGCCGGCGTTCTCCACCAGAGGAATGATGGTGAGTTTGCCGCTGTTCTGCAGGGTTTTCACCATCTCCTTGACCTGTTCCTTGGCGGTGTCGTTCTTCTGGATTTCCTCGGTAAAGGAGCCGTCGATCTTCACGTAATCGGCATCGATGTGCTTCAAGGTGTTGAACGGATTGAGTGCGCAGCCGAACTGGGCAATGGACACCTTGCAGTGCAGCTCGTGCACCGCCTTGGTGAACTCCTTGGCTTGCTTCATGTAGTTGTTGGCATCGCCTTCTTTGATCTGGAAGATCAGCGAGTCGCCGGGCAGGCGTGCCGCCTTCAGGGCAACGCTCAGCCACGGGGTGAAGGTCTGGTCCTGCAGGGTTTCTGCGGTCACGTTCAGGAACAGCCGGGTGTCGTGGCCGCGCGAGCGATGGCTGGACAGCTGCTTGATGGTTTGCAGGATCACCCAGCGGTCGATCTTGATGGCGGTATCCGCCGGCCCCATGGGCGGGAGGAAATCGTAGGGTGAAACCTCTTCCTCGTCCTTGTCGAGCATGCGAACAAACGCCTCATAGTGCTCCTCACCCTCGCCCCGAAGGTTGATGATGGGCTGGAACAGCAGCTTGAAGCGGTTGTCGTCCAGGGCCTTGAGGATGGCTTCGACCGAGTTGCCCTCATCCAGGGACTCGTAGTCGTTCGGGTTGTACACCAGCACGCCGTTGCCCTGTTCGTGGCCTTCCAATTTGCGAACGTCGGAGGAGGCCACGTGGGCCCGAGCCATCAGTTCCTCGGCCTTCGGGGAGTTCTCGGTAATCGCAGCCACACCGATGCTGACGGTGAACTGAATGGTGCGCCCGTTGATGTCGAACAGGTGGTCTTCCACCGCCTTGCGCACGCGTTCGGCGTGGTCGGCCATGATCTTTTCATCGCACGGCTGGCACATCAGGCAGAAGGCGTCGTCGCTCAGGCGCGCCAGGATAATGTCCTCATCCACCTGCTGTTTCAGCAGGTTGGCCAGGTCGCCCAGCAGCAAGTCGGCACCGGCGATGCCCACCTTGCCCTTCAGGGCCATGAAATTATCCAGTGCGACGTAGGCCAGAGCCCCGGTTTCGTTCTTCTTGCCGGCCTGGGCAATGTTCTCGGCCAGGGCGTCCATCAGGTACGAGCGGTTGAACAGGCCGGTCAGTA
>JBPEXK010000184.1:0-7505 GCA_052031745.1 Marinobacter sp.
GCAGGAAATGGCGGCGGTCCAGAACGACTACAGCGCGTCACTGGCCCGGAACGACGAGCTGCAGGACCGGCTGGAGGCCTCCCGCAATCAGCTGATGCAGCAGACCGCCGACGCCGAGGCCCGGGCCCAGCGGCTCGCCAGCATGAGCGATGAATTGGAGGAGAAAGATCAGCTGTCCGACAGCCAGCAGGCGATGATCATGCGGCTGTCGAACCAGATTGCCTCGCTGCGGGAGCAGTTGCGCCAGATCACAGCCGCCCTGCGCCTGCAGGAGCAGGAAACCGCGGACAAGGAGAGCGAGCTGGCCGACGTCAGCCGCCGACTGAACACTTTGCTGGCCGAACGAGTCAGCGAACTGGAGCAGTACCAATCGGAGTTTTTCTCGCGCCTGCGCAACATCTTGGAAACCAACGAAAACATCCGCATTGTCGGGGATCGTTTCCTGCTGCCGTCGGAGCTTTTGTTTGCCTCCGGCTCGGCTCAACTGGGCGAGGAGGGCAAGCGTGAACTGGACAAGCTGGCAAACGTGCTGCTCGATGTGGTCGGCGCCATTCCGGCCGACATTGACTGGATCCTGCGTATCGACGGCCACACCGACATCATTCCCATCAACACCCCGCAGTTCCCGTCCAACTGGGAGTTATCCACAGCCCGCGCGGTCGCGGTGGTGCGTTATCTGGCCGATCAGGGGGTGCCGGAGCGGCGCATGGTGGCGGCCGGCTTTGGCGAATTCTTCCCGGTGTCCGAGGGCACCACGGCGGATGCCCTGCAGAAAAACCGCCGTATCGAGCTGAAACTCACCGACCGCTAACCACCGCCTTGGCTCAGAAGTGGATGACCGAGCGGATGCTCTTGCCCTCGTGCATCAGGTCAAAGGCCTTGTTGATATCCTCCAGGGGCATCTCATGGGTGATAAATACATCCAGCGGAATCTCGCCCTTCTCAGCCTTCTCGACGTAGCCCGGCAATTCGGTGCGCCCCTTCACGCCGCCAAACGCGGAGCCTTTCCAGACCCGACCAGTCACCAGCTGGAATGGCCGAGTGCTGATTTCCTCGCCAGCACCGGCGACTCCGATGATGATGGACTCGCCCCAGCCCTTGTGACAGCACTCCAGGGCCGAACGCATGAGCTGCACATTGCCCACACACTCAAAGGAGTAATCCACGCCGCCGTCAGTCATCTCCACGATTACTTCCTGGATCGGCTTGTCATAGTCATTGGGGTTGACCACATCGGTGGCGCCCAACTGCCGGGCGATGTCGAATTTCGCCGGGTTGATGTCGATGGCGATGATCCGTCCGGCCTTGGCCATGGTGGCACCAATGATGGCCGCCAAGCCGATGCCCCCCAGACCGAAAATGGCGACGGTAGCGCCTTCTTCCACCTTGGCGGTGTTGAGCACCGCGCCGATACCGGTAGTGACCCCGCAGCCGAGCAGGCACACCTTGTCCAGCGGCGCCTCCTTGGGAATCTTGGCCAGGGAGACCTGGGGCAGGACCGTGTACTCGGAGAAGGTGGAGCAACCCATGTAGTGGTACAGGGGCTTGCCCTGGTACGAGAATCGGGAGGTGCCATCGGGCATCACACCCTTACCCTGGGTGGCCCGAACCGCGCCACACAGGTTGGTCTTGCCGGAGGTGCAGAATTTACATTTCCCGCATTCGGCGGTGTACAGCGGAATCACATGATCACCCACCTCCAGGTCAGTCACCCCCGGCCCCACCGCCTCGACAATGCCGCCACCCTCGTGCCCCAGGATGGTCGGGAACAGGCCCTCCGGATCGGCACCGGACAAGGTGTAGGCGTCGGTGTGACAGACCCCGGTGGCGACAATGCGCACCAGCACCTCGCCCTCCTGGGGTGGGGCCACGTCCACTTCGACAATTTCCAGCGGTTTATTGGCTTCGAACGCCACGGCAGCGCGGGATTTGATCACGGTCAGATTCCTCCATTGGGGATAAAAGGTAAGGCAGCTGGGCTGGGTTTGACTCGTTTTAGACGACCGGTCTAATCTACCGCCCATGCAATCGAACGACACTCGCAACCACATCATTCAAACGGGCGCCGAGCTGATCGGCCAGAAGGGCTTCAGCGCTACCGGCCTCAACGCCATCCTCACCGCGGCCGGTGTGCCTAAGGGCTCGTTCTATCATTACTTTAGCAGCAAGAACGAGTTCGGCCTGGCGGTGATTGATAGCTTCGCGGAGGAATACGACTCGAAACTGGATCAGATCCTCGGCGACACCAGTCGCTCCTGCATCGATCGGCTGCGCGCTTACTTCGACACCGGTTTCGAGGCCATCGCCGACTGCCAATACACCCGGGGCTGTCTGATCGGCAACCTGGGCCAGGAATTGGCCGGCCAGAGTGAAACCTTTCGGCTGCGCCTGAATCGGGTGTTTTCCGGCTGGGAACAACGCCTGGAACGCTGCATTGCCGAGGGCCAGGCGGCGGGCGAAATCACCTCGTCGATCAACGCCTCAGACGCGGCCAGCCTGTTGCTGTCCGGCTGGGAGGGCGCCATCTTGCGCTCCAAGGTGGTGAAGACCACAGAACCCCTGGAACGCTTCGTGCGCCTGTTCTTCAAGCAGTGCCTGGGGATCGCCTGAGCCCCGCGCGCAATAATCTTTTCAAAGGCCCGGGGCGTACAACTCAGCACTGACCGCCTGGAAAAGATAGCTGAAAAGGACAGAAAGGAGCGCCGCCACTTGCACACTCTCTACTGGTTTACCCGGGACCTCCGCCTGCACGACAACGCGGCCCTGCTGGCCGCGTCCAAATCCGACGTTTTGCTCTGCGTGTACGTGGTAGATCCGCGCTGGTTTGCTACCGGCCCGATGCAGTGCAAGGCCATGGGTAGTCACCGCTGGCGCTTCCTCTGGCAAAGCCTGATGGCGCTGGAGCGCAGCCTGCGCGAGCTGGGCCAGCGCCTGCACATCGCCTACGGCGAACCGGAAACCGTCCTGCCGGCGCTGGTGCGCGAGCACCGCATTGCCCGGATCATCCGCTCCCGCCAACCCGGCACCCAGGAGGCGGGTCAGTGGCAGAGCCTGAAGCAGCAACTGCCCGACACCCTGTTCCAGCAGTTCGAAACCCTCAGCATGTTTACCGAGGGCTCGCTGCCGATGGCGCTGGAGGACCTGCCGGACACCTTTTCCCAGTTCCGCAAGAAGGTGGAGAAAGCTGGCGAGCGTCATTCCGAGCGTCTGCGTATCCGCACCCTGACGGCGCTGCCGCCGCCCCCGGGCTTCCCAGAAGATACTCGTGGCCTGTGCCCACCGATCACCGATCCCCAACACCCGTTGCAGTTCCGCGGCGGTGAAGAGGCCGGACTGGCGCAACTGCGCCAGTTCCTGTTTGTCGATCACGGCATCGCCAAATACAAGGAAACCCGGAACGAGCTGGACAAGTGGGACGCCTCCTCCAAGTTCTCGCCCTGGCTCGCCAACGGGTGCCTGTCGGTGCGCGAAGTGGCCGAAAGCATCAGCGACTACGAGCGCACAGTCACTAGTAACGACTCCACTTACTGGCTCTGGTTCGAGTTGCTGTGGCGCGAGTACTACTACTGGTACGCCCTGAAACACGGCGCCAATCTGTTCCGCCGGGACGGCGTCCAGCGCAAAAAGCGCCCGTCCACCTTCTATAGCCACCGGTTCATGGCCTGGTGCCAGGGCAACACCGAGTATCCGCTGGTGAACGCGGCGATGAACCAGCTCCGGGAAACCGGGTACATGAGCAACCGCGCCCGACAGCTTGTCGCCAGTTGTTTCATCAATGAGCTGGAGCTGGACTGGCGGTACGGCGCGGCCTGGTTCGAACAGCAGCTGATCGACTATGATGTCGCCAGCAACTACGGCAACTGGCAGTACCTGGCCGGTGTCGGCGCCGATCCCCGCGGCCTGCGCCAATTCAATCTGGACAAGCAGGCCAAGCAGTATGACCCGGTGGGCACCTTCGTGGACCGCTGGGACGGGCACGCCGAACAGCCGGTGGGACTTCACACAGTGGACGCGGCAGACTGGCCCATTTCATGAACAAACCCGAGCAGACCAGCAGCGCGCGCGAGGTTCTCGCCCGCATCATCGACACCACCCAGCCGACAACGCTGGTCTGCTGTGGGCCCGAAGCGGAAGCCGTGGCGGCACGCTGGCAGCAGCACCGAGGCGAGGCTCAGGTGACCCGGCTCGATGCCGCCGACCCGAATGCCGCTCTGCCCCTGGCGGCGACCCAAGACCTGGCCCTGATCACCGACACCCTGGAGCACCTGCCTCATGACGAGGGCGCGCTGCTGCTGGGCCAGCTGCGCAACTACGGCACCCACCAGATCGCGGTGCTGGTCAGTGATGCCCCGGATTGGGCGTTCACGGATTTCATTGGCCTGGGCTTTCGCCGCCACGCCGAGGTTACCGGCGAGTCCGGCACCCTGACGCTCTACACCTACAACCTCGACACCTACAATCACAAGCGGGCCTGGAACAACCCCGACAACTGGGCCAACCCGGAGATGTGGGGCAAGGCCTGGTGGTAACCCGGCCAGCCCGCTCTCTCTGCCCCTACTGCCAGCTGCACACCAACATCTGCGTGTGTGATCACTGCAGGCCGGTGGCCAACCGAACCCCAATTACAGTGATACAGCACCCGTCCGAAGTCGGGCGCAGTAAGGGCACGTTGCGGATTCTGGAGCGCTGCCTGGCGCACCTCGACGTGGTGATTGGAGAAAGCCCGGAACAGTTGGGCCAGGGAGGCCTGACGCTGCCAGACACCGGGGTGGGCGTGCTGTTTCCCGGCCCAGACAGCCACCCCCTGGAACAGGCAGCGGGTTCGATCCGGCACTGGCTGGTGCTGGACGGCACCTGGCGCAAGGCCGCCAGGATCCTGCACCTGAACCCGCAGCTCGCGGCCCTGCCCCGGTTCCATTTCGCCCAGCCGCCGACCTCGCGCTATGTCATCCGCAAGGCCCCGGCCGATCACCATCTGTCTACCGCCGAGGCCACCGCCCATTTGCTGGCGCTGGTGGAACCCGGGCTGGATGTCAGTGCCATCGACTCCGCCATGGCCGCCCTGGTACAGAAGCAACTGGCTCAGATCCCGTCTCACCTGCACGGGCGCTACCGGCAGTCCGACCCGGGCTGAGCAACGTAGTGTTCCCAGTCGAAAAACCAGGGGGCATTTCTTATGGCATCCACCTTCTCTGCGCCGGAGATGTCGCGCATCATCGAGATGGCGTGGGAGGACCGCACGCCGTTCGAAGCCATTGAGCATCTGTACGGCCTGGACGAAAAGCAGGTGATCCAGCTCATGCGCCGGGAACTGAAACCGTCCAGTTTCCGGCTCTGGCGCAAGCGGGTGAGTGGCCGCCGCACCAAACACCGGAAACTGCGCCCCGCCGGGGTCAACCGCGGCTATTGCCCGACCCAGTACAAACACCGTTAAACCGGCAGCGGTTGGCAACCTGCGCCGCCTTGGGCGATCATGGAAATCGAGCCACACTCTTGCGGAAGGACATGCAGCCATGGCCCTGTTTAGCCAGAAAAATGCTGAAAAACAGTTAAATGCGGAATCCAGCAAGGTGCACCGTGCCGATCTGGAAAACCTGCTGGAACGTCAACGGACGATTGAGGACAAGGTCAAGAACAGCGGTAAGCTCAACCGCTTCAGCGCCGACATCAAGCTGATGTTCTCGATGATCCGGGACTACTGGTACGGCAACTACCGCAGCGTGCCCTGGAAAACCATCGCCGCGGTGGCCGGCGCCCTGGTGTACGTACTCAACCCCCTGGATGTGATTCCCGATCTGATTCTGGGCTTCGGCCTGGTGGACGACGCCGGCGTGGTTGCCCTGTGCCTGAAACTGGTGGAATCCGATCTGCACCGTTACGCGGCGTGGCGCGAACAACAAGACGCGCAAAACAAATTTACACATTCGAATTGATTGAGACAGAAACCGGACGTACTCTCTCAAACGTTTCTTTTTAAGCCCCTGCCTTTGGAGACGACGTGGATTTTGCCACCCTGATCGGCCTTGTTGGCGCCATACTGCTCATCGCTTCCGCGGTAATCCTGGGCGTATCGCCCGATGTGTTTATCAACGGCCCATCCCTGCTGATCGTGCTGGGTGGCAGTGTGCTGATCGTGCTGTCGAAGTTCAGCTTCGGCCAGTTCCTGGGGGCCTTTGGCGCCGCCGCCCGCGCGTTCAAGTTCAAACTGCCGGAGACCCAGTCTGCCATCGAGGAGCTGGTGGACGTGGCCAATGTTGCCCGCAAGGAAGGGGTCCTGGGGCTGGAAGGCCGCGACGTCGAATCGCCGTTCCTGGCCCAGGGCATCCAGATGCTGGTGGATGGCCAGAACGCCGACACCATCAAACAGCTGCTGAACAAGGAGCGGCTGATGACCCTGGAGCACAACCGGTCCGGCGCCAAGGTGTTCACCGCCCTGGCGGATGTTGGCCCGGCCATGGGCATGATCGGCACCCTGATCGGCCTGGTGCAGATGCTCTCCAACATGGAAGACCCGAAATCCATCGGCCCAGCCATGGCGGTGGCCCTGCTAACTACTCTGTACGGTGCCATGCTGGCCACCATGATTGCCTCCCCCATCGCCGACAAGCTGTCCCTGCGGATGACCGAGGAAGCCCGCATGCAGTCGCTGTACATTGACGCCCTGGTGGCGATCCAGGAAGGCACCAACCCACGGGTGATCGAGCAGCTGCTGTCCAGCTACCTGTCGCCGAAAGAACGCGCCAAAGCCGGCGAGCCAGAACCCGCGAACGGATAAGCCATGGACGAGTTGCCGGAAGAGGAAAAACCGGGCATCCCGGCCTGGGTGGTCACCTTCGCCGACCTGATGTCGCTGCTGATGTGCTTCTTCGTGTTGCTGCTGTCGTTCTCCGAGATCGACGCCATGAAGTTCAAGCAGATCGCCGGCGAACTGTCGAAAGCGTTCGGGGTTCAGCGCGAGGTGCCCACCCTCGACATTCCCATGGGCACCAGCCCCATCTTCGACAAGTTTTCACCGGCGCCGCCGGAGCCCACAGTGGTGAATGAGGTCAAGCAGACCACCACCGACCAGAAGCCGGAGCTGCAGACCCTCAAGAGCCCCACCGAGCAGGCCATCGAGGCCGCGACCCAGGAACAGCTGGACCGCAGCACCCAGGACATCGTCTCGGTGCTGGATGAAGCCATTCAGGATGGCCGCATCAACGTGGCCCAGGACGAGGACCAACGCCGGATCGTGATCCGGATCGAGGAGAAAGGCTCCTTCCCGTCCGGCTCCGCCGACCTGACCTACGACTTCGAAACCCTGCTGATCGATATGGCTGACGTGCTCGCGGAAATACCGGGCAAGCTGACGGTCGAAGGCCACACCGACGACATCCCCATCCGCACCTCCCGGTTCTACAGCAACTGGGACCTGTCGGCGGCCCGGGCCGCGGCGGTGGCCAACGCGTTGCTGGCGGTGGAAGAGGTCGAGCCGACCCGGCTGGCGGTCAAAGGCCTGGCCGACA
>JBPEXK010000185.1:0-12278 GCA_052031745.1 Marinobacter sp.
TGGGTCTGCACCCTGATCGAAGAATCGGAAGCTCTGCAATGCCAGGCCGCGGAAGTGACCGCCCAGGAGCTGACCGACCGATTGCCGGGCTTGAAGGTGGGGCTGGTGCACGGGCGCCTGAAGGCCGCCGAAAAGGCGGAGGTGATGGAACGGTTCAAGAACGGCGAGCTGGACTTGCTGGTGGCGACTACGGTGATCGAGGTGGGGGTGGATGTGCCCAATGCCTCCCTGATCATCATCGAGAATCCGGAGCGTCTGGGTCTTGCCCAGCTGCACCAGCTGCGTGGGCGGGTTGGCCGGGGCGAGCAGGCCAGTTTCTGTGTCCTGATGTATCACCCGCCACTGTCCCAGAACGGCAAGGCCCGGCTGCAGGCGCTCAGGGACAGCCAGGACGGATTTGTCATCGCCGAAAAAGATCTGGAAATTCGTGGCCCAGGCGAGGTTTTAGGCACCCGGCAGACCGGTATGATGCAGTTCCGGCTGGCGGATTTTGAACGCGACAAGGGCTGGATCGAGCCGGTCCGGGAAATGGCGCCGGGCCTGATGGCCGACCCAGCTCTGGTGCGGGCACTGATTCGTCGCTGGCTTGGGGAAAAGATCCGTTACGGCGACGTGTGATCGCCATGGCCCGGTTGTTGGCCGGCCATCGAATCGTTCAGTATGAACGGTCTTACTACATTTGGGCGCGGAATCTTGCCCTATACTGACTCAGACTCTTCAAGGAAACGGCCGCAGGGCGGCCGACGGGAACAATCGGGAGCGAACTATGGAACTACCAGTCGCGGTCCAGCAGGCCCTCGGGGACTCGGCTTCGGGCGTGTCATTGCGCAACGCCAGCCAGGCGAACGGCGAGGAGCTGCTGCGCATGGCCCTGCTGAATGACAGTGCTGGTAACCTGCAGGTGATTTGCCGCAAGCAGGACCTGATCGATCTGGAAGCGCTTAACAAGCGCCTTGGGCGCGATTTCCGGCTGATGAAATGTCGCGACCAAGTGCGGGTGCGGGAGCGTGCGGGCCTGAGCGAGCTGCCGGCGCTGCCCTCATTGACCGGTTGGCCGACGGTGATCGACAGCCGGGTGGACGATCTGTCGGCGGTGGCCCTGGAGCTCGAGGACCACGATCTCGCCATGGTGATGCCCGGCGCTGATTTCCGGGCCCTGACCAGCAAGGCCCAGCGCTGGACCTTCACCGCCGATCCGGAATCCATTGCCGTCAACCTCGACGACCACGGCCGGGACCGGGAGCAATTGCACGCCGCCCTGAAACGATTCACCGGCCTGCGTATCCAGCAGCGCCTGGAGGATACCCTGGAGCTGCCGCCGCTGCCGGAGACTGCCCAGCGCATCATCCACTTGCGGGTCAACCCGAACGCGGTGATGGGGGATCTGGTGGACGTGGTGGAGAGTGATCCCAGCCTGGCGGCCCAGGTTGTCAGTTGGGCGTCGTCCTCGTTCTATGCTGCCGCCGGGCAGGTCCGTTCCGTCCACGATGCGGTGTCCCGGGTACTGGGCTTTGACCTGGTGATGAATCTGGCCATGGGCCTGTCCCTGGGCCGGGCCTTGAAACAGCCCCAGGATCACCCGGAAGGCTATGTGGATTACTGGCAGCAGGCGATCTGGCAGGCTCAGTCCGCCGGCGTGCTCGCCAGCATGATGCCCCGTGGCCAACGACCGTATTTTGGCCTGGCCTACCTGGCCGGTCTGCTGCACAACTTCGGTCATCTGGTGCTGGCCCACGTGTTTCCGCCCCACTTCAAACTGGTCTGTCGCTCCCTGGAGGTGAACCCTGGCATCGACTCCTCGGTGACCGAACATTACCTGTTGGGCGTTACCCGGGAACAGATTGCCGGCCAACTGATGGAAAACTGGGGCATGCCCGACGAGGTGACCCTGGCCATTCGCTACCAGAAGAATCCCGCCTACGACGGGCCATGCCACGTCTACGCCAAACTGCTCTGGCTCGGCCGTCAGCTGCTGACGGCACGGGGTGTGGCCCTGGGTGCGGGCGAGCCGGTTTCACAGGCGTTCTACGACGAACTGGGGCTGGATCGAGATGCCGTGGAGGCGCAGTTTGACGAGCTGGTAAGCAATAAGGACAGCATCATGGCCATGGCCGGGATGATGAGCCCCTGACGTTGGGCGGATCGCCGTCCGGTCGTCTTTATCCCACCTTTTCTCTGGACAAAAAAGAGCCGGCCCTTGGGCCGGCAAGCTCACCCGCTTGTTGCAGAGTCGTCCAAACTTATCAGGAGAAAACAACGAAGGGCTTTGCCGTCGCAGATTAAGGCAGCGCCCTGACTTCAATTTAGTCAAAGGCAGAGAAAATAAAAGTCAATGACCGCAGAGTTGGCAAAATGCGACCCGGTTCAAGAATCGAAAATTGCCTAACCGTTTGAATCCGACCGAAAACGGCACCGCTCGCCAGGGTTGGATTTTACAAAAAATTACAAAGTCCACGGCCGGGTCCGGTCCGAGGGCAGGGCGCTAGTCGCCATCAAAGGAGTGATAGCGGATGGCGGTGGCGGCGCGTTTGATCTCCTCCGCGTAGTCCTTTTCCACCTCAAACCGTTCCTTGTCCATTTTTTCCACGAACTTGGTTTCCGTAGCCTGTCGTGCCCGGTGCGTGGGCATATGTTGGAGTTTGTCGTGGACTTCCTGGAACACGGTGTAGGGCGGTTGCTGCAACAGCCCAGGGGCGACATGGTCCAGCAGGCCCTTCAGGCGCAGACAGGCTTCGGAGTATTCCACCTGGTCGGCCTCCACCGCCATCGCCACCACCCGAATGCTGGAGATCATGTCCTCCCGGCGTTTACGGTTGAAGGCGTCGGATTTTTCCCGACGGCGCCGGTCTTCGGACAGGGTTTTGGTCTGGCGACGGATAAAGACCAGCAGCAGGGCGATGGCGATGATGCCGGCGATGATCAGGGTCCATTGCAGCCACAGGGGCATTCTCGTCTCCTCGTGTTGGTCAGGCGCGTTTTCGTTGGCGCTCGGGGCGCCAGACTTTGACAGTAACCGACTGACCATTCAATACGGAGGTGCCCACCAGCGGATCAACCTGGGTGTCGCTGAGCACGTCGTTGATGCTGGCGCCGGCGTGGGCGGAAGCCACCGCCTGGCCCGTGCCCTGGCGATCGTGGCCCCAGCCGTGGGGCACCGACACCACGCCGGGCATCAGATCCTCGGTGATCTCCACCGGTAGGACGATGGCACCGGCTTCCGAGGCAATCTGGGCCGAGTCGCCCGCTTGCAGACCCAGTCGACTAGCGTCTCTCGGGTGCAGCATCAGCGTGCAACGGTCCTTGCCTTTGACCAGGCGCTCGCTGTTGTGCATCCAGGAATTGTTGCTGCGGACGTGGCGCCGACCGATAAGCTGCAACTCGGTGGTCACCGGGGCCCGTAGCTGCTCGAGCAGGCGTGGTACGTCGTCCAGGTAGCGACGCGGGGCCAGGTGGATCCGCCCGTCCGGGGTGAACAGCCGATCCGGCAGGGACGGCTGCAGCGGACCCAGGTCGACCCCGTTCGGATTATCCCGCAACGCCGCCAGCGAAAGCCCTTTGGGCAGGGCCTGCCAGTGCCGATTGAGCGGACTGAGTTGAGTCAGTGTTCGCACCGGGTGGTGTTGGGGCAGCAGGTCCAGAATCAGGTCCACCGCCGGTTGGGCCAGCCCCCGGACCCGGCCACCGTCGGCACCGTAGGGCCCGGTTCGCAGCATCAGGTCCAGAAGTGGATCCGGGCCGAGCTGTTTGAAGGTGCGCCAGCCTAGCTCAGAGCGTAGGGGCAGCCGTCCGCCCTGTTTGTGCTGCTCAAGCCGATGGGCCAACTCCAGCAATATCTGCCAATCGTGGCGACTGTCGGGGCCAGCATCGAACAGGGCATCGCTGTACTTGGCGAAGTTGCGCACCGCGAACATGCTGAAAATCAGATCGTAGTGGCTGCGCTCCAGCGCCGCAGTGGGTGGCAGGATAACGTCGGCATGGCGGGTGGTTTCGTTCAGGTAGTAATCCACCGACACCATAAAGTCGAGCCCCTCGAAGGCCTGCTCCAGGCGGGTGCCATTGGGGCTGGACAGCACCGGGTTGCCGGCCACGGTCACAAAGGCTCGGATCTGGCCCTGGCCGGGCGTCAGCATCTCATCGGCCATGGTGCTGGCCGGGTATTCACCGCCGAACTCGGGCAGGCCCTTGACCCGGCTGTGCCGGGTGCCGAAATGCCCGCGCTGGCCGGCGAGTGCCCCGAGCGTCACCAGGTCGATGGCGGGCTGGGTGAACAGGAGCCCGCCCGGGGTATCGAGCTTTCCGGTCAGGATGTTCAGGCAGTAGCTGAGCCAGGTGGCCAGGCCGCCGAAGCGTTGGGTGCTGGTGCCCATTCGGCTGTAGAGTGCGGCCTTGGGCGTGGTGGCCAGCTGCCGGGCCAGGTTGCGAATGGCCTCCGCCGCCATGCCGGTGTGCTCGCTCACCGCTTCCGGCGTGAAGGCCAGGGACGCCAGCCGCAGCAGGTCGGCATCCTTGGCCAGGTGTTCGGCCGGCCCAAGGTTTACCAAGGACTCCGCAAACAGGGTGTTGACCATGGCCATGAGCATCAAGGCGTCGCTGCCGGGTCGGATAAAGTGGAATTCGTCGGCGAGCTTGCCGGTTTCACTGCGCCTTGGGTCCACCACCACCAGTCGACCGCCCCGGGCCTGCAGGCGTTTCAGGCGGCCGCGAAAGTCGGGTACCGTCATCAGGCTTCCGTTGGAGGCCATGGGGTTGGCGCCCAGGCAGATCAGCAGGTCGGTGTTGTCGATGTCGGGAATCGGGAACAGGATCTGATGGCCAAACATTTCCAGGCTCGCCAGCATGTGGGGCAACTGGTCGTTCGAGGTGGCGGAAAACCGGTTCTGGCTGCCGAGCGCACGCAGAAACGGCAGGGTGGTCATCAGGGCGCCGTGGTTGTGCACGTTGGGGTTACCCAGGTAGACACCGATGCTGTTGCGGCCATGCTCGGACCGGGTCTGGTGCAGCCTGCGCGCGACCAGATCGAAGGCCTCGTCCCATTCCAGTTCCTGCCAGCCGGTGTCGGTACGGCGTACGGGTTTACGCAACCGGTCCGGGTCGTTGTGCAGGTCCTGCAGCGCCACCGCCTTGGGGCAGATGTGGCCCTGGCTCAGGGGGTCGTCGTGGTCACCTTTTATGGCGGTGATCTCGCCATCGGTCACTTCAATGGCGACGCCGCACATGGCTTCGCACAGGTGGCAGGTGCGGTAATGGGTACCCTTTTCCATGGAGATGTCTCGTGTGATGGGATCTTGGTATGGCCGTAGGGGTTACCCGGAGACTAGCAGGAAAGGCTGTGGATGGAAAAGGCGCAACAGTGCAGGGTCCCGCGGCCCCAGCAAAGTGTTTCAGCTACTCAGAGTAGGCTCAAATGCAGCTCCTCTGTAACGTTGACTCAACCTCTTGTGTCGAGAAATTATACAGTGGGATCGACGCCTTTGTTCCGCCTCAATGGTATGGGGCTGAAGTATCAGCGTTAGTTTTCTCTTGGCCTGTGTTATGCGTCGTAATCAACGGCGCGTATAGGTACACGGCAAGTTTTTAACAGTGGTCTTGACGATGGTTCGCGTTCGGGGCCTGCGAAGGAGGCAGGCATTTTCAGGACAGATACTGTCCCTTTCAGGGGGATACTAGGATGAATGTGTTAACAAGATCTCTGGTCGTTGCGCTGTCCTTTGCTTGGGTTGGCTCGGCGTCCGCCTACATGGTGGGCCTTGAGGATGTCGGAGGTGCAGATGGGTTGATCTACGAGACAAACGATCTGAATTCCCATGGTTTTTGTGGCCCTGGCAACAGCCCGAGTACAGAGCTTTGCTGGATCAATAACGTGTTAGGGAGTCCGACGACCTACTTGGAAAGTGACAAGGTAGAAGATCAGCCATATATGATGGTCGATGGCAGCTCTTCGGTGATTGCCTTTGAATTGTCGAGCCCGACCGAGTATTTCTTCATCAAGAATGCGCAGTGGTACGGGTTGTTCCAGAACACTGCCAGCCTAGATTGGGCCGTGATCGACACTTCGTTGATTGCCGCAGGGTTCCATTTGCCGGATGACGGCTACGAAATCAGCCACATTGCCCCTATCGGGGGAACAGTTGAAGTACCGGAACCCGGAACGATGGCGCTGATAGGTCTGGGCCTCGCGGCATTTGGGTTCAGGCGGCGTTCGAAAAACGTGTGACCATTTCTAGGGAACGAAAATGCCTCGGCTTAATCAGCGGGGCATTTTTTCATCCCTTGTCGAAAGAGGCCAGCCGTGGAGGCTGGCCTGAAAAGGTAAAGGCCTGAAGTCACTGCTGAGCAGGAATTTCCTTTACCGGATTGGAGATGAAGTTCAGGTAAACCCCCTGCTCGGGAATCATCAGTGGCAGTTGCACCGCCTTGCCTTTGCCCGAGGCGACGTCTTCACAGGCACCAAAACCGCTGCCGGAAAAGATGCCACCCAAACAACTGATGAAGCCCACAAAGCCGGTGGCTGCGTCGGTGCTTCCAGCCACATCCACGGTGATGGCGGGGACATTGGAATTGCGCTGCTCGATCTGCATCCGGCCATCGTCGAAGAAGGTAATTTCCCCTTTCAGGTTGAGAGTGAATTTATAGCTGAACAGGTTGTGGGCCAGAAGTCCGTCCAGGGGCAAGTGCAGATTGGGGGCGTCCAGCATCAGCCTGGCCTCGGTGCGGAATTCGGGCCGGCCCTGGTCGTTCTCGACGATCAGCCCTTCCACCAGACCCAGGGGATTATCCGCGGTCGGTTCGCCGTAGCGCATCCGCAGGATCTGGGGGCCGGTCACCGATTCCGATGGCCCCAGCAGGTTGTACCAGACGGTGGCGGAGGTGGTGACCAGCATGGTCGGATACAGCAGCACGCGAATGTTGCCGGTGGGCTGTCCCGTGGCCGGATCGATCTCCGGCCCGATGATTTCGGTATTCAGGCCGTAAGTCTGGTAAATGAATTTCTGCTCCGGGCAGTCCGCCAGTTCATAACTGCAGCCGACCCGGGCGTTGGCACTCTCCTCCGGATCGCCATCGTTGCCAAGCACGATGGCATTGCTTTTCATCAGCAGTTTTGCCGCGTTGGCAGGCGTGCTGTAGCTGAGTACATCACCGCCGGCGTCGGTCTCGGCAACGGCAGCGTTGAACGGCTCGATGGACTCATCGATGACGAAATTGGAGTTGGTGTCCCGGATGGGCAGGTTGCGGAGCGGGGCAAAAACAGTACCGGTGCTGTTTTTGCCGCGAAAGTAGATGGTCAGTGGTGCGCCGCCATTGTCGGTGGGATCAACCAGCAAATCGGTTTGCAGGGCCATGCCATTCTCACCGCAAATGACATTGGCGCAGTCACCGTTCTCCGCGGACACCATGGTGTAGCGATACAGGCTGCCTGGCTGCCAGGGTACATCCGGATAGAACCTAATCCGTTGGTTGTTCTTCTCCAGGCGCCCGGACACTTGCTCGAGCACCGTCTCGCTCGCATCGACCCTTTCCACGACGAAGGTCTCGCCCACCCGCAGCGAATCCAGGTCCATGGACTGGGAGAACACCACGGTAATTGGGCGGTCAGACGGCAGTGTAGTCACCGGCAGAATGTCGCGGGTTTGCGGATTGCCGTCGTTGTCCTTGGGTAGCTCACTGCCTTGTTCGCTGAGCTTGTCGATGCAGTAGCCATGCTGGTCGGCAGCAAGCTGGCGGTTTTCGGTGACGCAAGGGTAGCCGGGGTAGGTGGTCAGGGCCATGGGTGAGCGCTGGGGCACCGGCGTCACCGGATCGTCGATCGGATCGAGTTCGAACGTCAGGCTCTCCGAGGCGGCCGGATTGCCAGCGAGATCGGTCAGGCCGTCGATCTGGACGGTGTACTCACGGCCATGGCGCAGCCCACCTTTCGGGTTCAGCACCACAGCGGTGCCGTCCAGTTTGGCGTCAACGTCGGTCAGCTTCAGGCCATCCTCGAACAACTGGACCCCGGAGGCGATGGTTGTGGCATCCAGCGGCTCATCAAAATTCAGAATCACCGGGTCACCCGGCCGTTGCATGGACTGGCGCGTGGCTGGGATGGCGTCCACCGGGCCCGGCATCCAGCTCACCAGTGTGGGACTGGTGGCGTCGGGTGCGTACAGGTCCTCGGCATCCAGGGCCGAATCGGCGTCGGTGGCGGCCTCAATGCGAAAGGCGATGGTGGAATCGGTGTATTCCTGGCCCAGCAGTTCCGGCTCGACCACGCCAATGGCGTCGATGGTCAGCACCCCGTCCTGAACGATGGCAATGCCGCTAAGTTCCACGCCCAACAGGTTCTGGGACAGGGCCGCGTTGGGCTGGGCCTCCTCGGTGTTCATAGAGACGTCCATGAACAGTTTCACGTGCCGTGGTGCATTCAGATCGTCGGTGTAGGGGTTCGGGCTCAGGTAACCGGTGGCGTCGGACAGCATGGTGACCTTGATGGCACCGGTGGTTTGCATCTGCCCGGTTCTGGGGTCGATCACCGGAACGCTGCCATTGATTTTCACATCCAGGCTGCTGCTGGTGAGCACGCTGCCCTTGGGCACCCGCAAGGGCAGGGGTTCGTCGGCACCAAACGACGGCGCGTAGGCCAGCTCGGCGAACAGGCCTCCGGTCTGCTGCGAGGGCCCGGCGACGCCCTGCAATACGGAATTGAGGGTGACGCCGTTGATGATCTGGCCATTGAGCCGGGATTTGCGCGCGCCGTCGGCGCCGGTGCCGGCAAGCATTCCGGAATCGATCACCTCTTGGTACAGCACCACGGTCGGGCCAGTTTCCCGGGCGGTGAACTGCTTACTGAAATCCAGGGTGCCACCCCCGGTCTGGCTTGGCAGGTTTTCAATCCGAAGGGTGTACTGCTCGCCGGCGGTCAGGACGTCAGCCTTGGTGCCGCACATAGCCATGGCTTCGACGGTGCAGGGGTCAACGGTGATGCGGCGACCGTCCACCAGGACTGTGCTCGGCACCGTATCGCCGTTGGCGTTTTCCAGACGGATCTGGCCGCCCAGGGCTTGCCAGTCCGGATGCACCGGCTGGGTCAGCAGCAGCCGGAAGGTAGAGAAATTCATTGGCTGGAACTCGCCGTCCGGCGCCGGAATCAGGCTGGCTACGGCAAACGCATCGGAGTGGTTGTCCAGGCCGGCAATGCCGGTAAAACCGGCGCGGGTGGAGAACTGGATGCCTTCCGCCAAGCGGGCGTTGGGGGTGGCGATGGTGCGGGCGCTCGCCGCCAACAGGGGCTCCTGGAAGGTGACCGAGTAGTCGGTACCCAGGCTCAGGGCCGCCGTCGGAGTCAGCTTCAGGCTGTGGCCGCCGTCCACCTTGGTAACGGTGAAATCCACCGGGGTGTTGTCATTGGTGACCCGGATCTTGTCTTTGAGATCGGCCTCCGTCTCAGTCACCGCGTGGGAAAACCGGATCACCAGGTCGCTTGCCGGGCTGATGCCGGTCTGGCCATCGGCCGGATAAGAATAAACCACCGACCCTGGGGTGGTTTTGGTCACGCTCTGTTCGTCGCCGCCGCAGGCCGCCAACAGAAGCGCGGGAATCAGTGCCAGGGTGTTGTTGTATTTCATGGCAGAACTTCTCCTCAAAACTTCAGTTGCCCAGAAACTTCACTCGGGAGTTTCCGGTGCTCAAAACTTCAGGGTGATGGAGCCGCTGATTACATGAACGTCGCCGTCGGCAGTCACTTCGGTTTCGTTGCCGTCGAAGTCCACCAGGGTGAAGTCCCGCTCCTGGAGCTGCTGATACTGGTAACCCAGGTCCAGGCGAACCGGGTAGGCCAGTAGCCGGGTGCGGTCGTAGGTGGCGCTCAGGCCCAGGCCGAGCACGATCTTGTCCGTGTCCAGGTAGTTGAGTTCGGGGTTGCGAGTGGTTTTGAGGGGCGATTCCTCGTAGGCGACGCCGGCCCGCACCGCAAGGTTCTGGTTGAGTTGGTATTCCGCGCCGAGTCGGGGGATCAGAATGTCTTCAAACTGGATGCGATCACCCGGCGACTGAGACTCCTGATCCTTGATGGTATCGGAGGCGAACTCATCCTCCAGCTCGGACCAGTTCTGTTGCTCGATGGAACCACCGATCCGCCAACGTTCGCCCCGATACTGGGCGCCGAGGGCGAAGGTTTCTGGCTGGAACGAATCGATGGTGGACACCGCCAGACTCAAACCCGGGTCGGGGATGGTCTGGGTCACGATGATGTTGGAGTCCACGGCCGTGGAGGCGGCGGACTTGGTGCGGTAAATCAGGGCGGTTTCCCAGCCATCCAGAAGGCAGTCGGCGTCCGGGCAGAAGGTGCTGCCCAGGTCCATGGTGGTGCCCAGGATGGTCTTGAGGGAGGGTTCGGCGTTGACGCCCAGCCGCTCCCGGCTGGTTTCACCGCCGAGCGTGGAGACGGCCTCAAGGCTGGCGGCTGCCTCCAGGGTGATCCGCACCGACGCACCCGCCGAGATGCCACGCCAGATAGGGGTGGCGCCACCAATGTTCAGAAACAGCGGTTCCTTGCCATACTGCAGGAACTGCCCGCTCTCGGTGGTTTCCGAGCGGAAGGCCAGCATCTCTTTGCCGTATTTCTCCACCCCGGCGATGAATCCCAGGTAAATCGGGTGATTAAACCGGGTCAGGGAGCCGAGGTTGGTCTTCATGCCAATCAGCACATGCTGACTGGGAGAGTTCGACAGAATGTCGCTGCTGGTGTTGGGGTTGGCCGAGCGCAGTTCCTGCTCCGCGTGCAGGATGCCGGTGGTCAGCTCGCCGCGGCTGTCTTTGGTAAGCGCCGCCGGGTTGTAGTAAGTGGCGGAGACCTGGTCGTTGAACATCGACAGGGCTTGCGCCGTCGCCACGTCCACGGGCATGACTCCGTAGGTGGTGCCCAGGTTACCCATGCTGGCGGAGGTGGAAAGGGATAGGCCAGAGGAAATGGCCGCAACGGCTAGAGATAACGCCCGTACTGAAGATCGGGGGTTGGCAGACATTGATACACTCCATTCTTGCTTTTGTTTTTTTGCGCGCGCCTGGCTCGGTGGCTGGCCCGTTTTTCCTTATTGTCCGGGCTAGTTTATGGCGCTTGTCTGGAGAGGACGTTGGCTGCTTTGACATGGAGTTATGTCGAATTGACCATGTAGGTAGGATTGTCGAACGAGGAATGGTGAGCGGAGCCCGCACGAAATCAGTCGTCAGCTTTGTTTACACCTTCGCTCCTGATTTTTCCTAAGCGTCTGAAATTTAGGCGTGGCCCGCTATTTGCGTGCGCTCTTTGAATCGGACTTGCGGGATGCTTACGGCTGTTTGGGCACCCAAAAACAGCGGCCCCTGGCTGATGACGCTGGGGCGGTCAAGGAACGAAAAACAGGGGAAGGGAAATGACAGCCATGTCTCGAAAAATAAGGACGGTACTTAACCGTCTGGTCGTTTGTGTCGCCTTAATCCTGCCGATTGCCGGTTTGGCGCCCACAACCCAAGCGGCCATCATCACCATCGACGCTGCCGGCTTTGCCGAGGGTACTGACCTCTCTCACATTTCACCCCATGTGAGCTTGCAGGACATGGCCGGCTCCTTTGGCTCCGGACCCATCACCTCCAGGCGCTCCAGCTTCAGTGACAATCTGGTTTTCGGCACCTTCGAACTCGGTTGGAGTGCATGCGCGGACAGGCTGGAATGCGCCCGAGGTTTCGGCATGGTGTTCGCCGAGGCTCCCCAATGGGTGTCAATGTCAATGCGGCTGCACGAGATCGCCGACTTCGGCTTTGGGGTGAGCTGGTTCGCCTTCGATGCCGCCGGTGATCTGTTGAGCTTCGGCACCGCAGGTACCGAAGGCTATGTTTCCGGCCAATTCTTTGCCTGGAACGTGGTCGTCCCGGGCATGAAGTCGTTGGTGCTCGGTGGCGGAGACTTCCCCAGCCCTGGAGATTTCGATCGGCTGTCTTTCGCTGTCGGGGTGCCGGAGCCGTCGACTCTGTTCTTGTCGATCGCAGGATTGGCGGGAATAGGGCTGCGGGCGCTGCGGCGCCGGGCCAGCTGATGATTACTTGAAATGGTGGGCCCAGCTGGACTCGAACCAGCGACCAAGGGATTATGAGTCCCCTGCTCTAACCAACTGAGCTATAGGCCCGTGCAGACTTGCTGTTTTGAAAGGTGTTTCCGGAGGGAAACAGAGCGGGCGCCATTATACCGGTGAGGTAGGGCGCCCGCTACTGGTCAGGCCTTATCCCTGGGGATTGCCTTGGTCGTCGATGAAGCCGCGCAGGTGATC
>JBPEXK010000002.1:0-6681 GCA_052031745.1 Marinobacter sp.
GTACGGTGAGCTGTCCAGATTGGGTGAAACCCTGGAAACCCGGTTCGAAATGGAGGACTTCCTGATCGAGCACCTGCACAACGTGCACGCCGGGAAAGTCGCCTCGGTCTGATCGCCCAAGGTCGCAAAAAAAAGCCTCAGTGCCGGCAGCCGGACTGAGGCTTTTTTGATGGCCGCGCCTTATTCGGCGTCGGCTTCCTCATCGGCCTGCGGGTTTACCGCCAGCAGCTCGACGTCGAAGATCAGGGTCTCGTTCGGACCGATGGCACGGTTGCCACCCGGGCCGTAGGCCAGATCCGCCGGGATGTAGAGCTTGTAGCGGGCGCCCTCGCTCATCAGCTGCAGGCCTTCGGTCCAGCCCGGAATCACCTGGTTCAGGCCAAAGGTCACGGGCTCGCCGCGCTCGCGGGAGCTGTCAAACACCTCGCCGGACAGCAGTTCGCCGGTGTAGTGCACCTTGACCTGGTCGGTGGCGGCCGGCTTCTCGCCGTTACCCTCTTCCAGAACCTCATACTGCAGGCCGGATTCGGTGGTCTGCACCTCGTCGCGGTTGGCGTTTTCCGCCAGGAATGCTTCGCCGGCCTCGGCGTTCTTCTGGGCCAGCTCTTCGGCCTGCTCGGCCTGCTTCTGCTGCATTTCCTGCTGGTAGGTCATCAGCGCCTGCTGGATTTCCTCGCGGCTCATGCGCTGGGTTTCTTCGTCACCGGCGTGACCGTGCTGGATGCCCTGCAGGAATTGCTCCATCTGCAGGTCCGGCAGATCGTTGCTCATACGCTGACCCAGGACCAGGCCCATGCCGTAGCTGACTTTCTGGTCAGTGGATTCCAGGGCCGGCTCGTCCGGAGTTTCAGGCGGGGTGGAGCAGCCGGCTACAACGCCAGCCATCGCCAGTGCAAGCAGTGTCTTCTTCATTGCCATTTCCTTCAACGTATGTGCCGGGGCTGGGCCCCGAAAAGTGTGTGTCAGACTGCAGACGGTAACGGGTTCTGGCGGCAGTTGCCACTGAACATGTGTTAAGAAAGCGGACGTATGTCTCAGGTGCCGTTACTGCCGGCGGTCGGCCCCAGGGAGAAGGGCGCATTGTAGGGGGATTGCCAGTCGCTGTCCGGATCGGCGGCGCGGTTACGGGACAGTTCCTGGTCGGCCCGTTCGATGGCCAGGGTGTTCCAGGGGCCTTGGGTTGGCGGCTGATCGGCGTAATGCCAGTTGCCTTCGGTATCCTGCCATTTGAATACGATGTCAGGACCGTCGGTGGGCACCGGGGAGGGCACCAGGCCCTCGAACGCCGGGATTTCCTCCGGCGCTTCGTCGGCAACTGGCTCGGTGACTTCTTCCGGCGCTCTCAGGCCGAAGAAGATCAGCAGCAGCAACAGCCCAAGCGCCGGAAATGAAATCCGGATGAGCCACTTCATGATCATGGCGTTTGGTCTCCCCTGGCAAGGTCAGCGAGCGTCGCGACCAGCGCGTTCAGTTCGGCCGTTGCCGCAGTCGCAGCGCCGGACGAGGGGGCTGCGGCCTCGAGGTTGTTCAACATCAGTTGTTCGCGTCCGTGCATGGTATCGGTTTCCGGGTGATTGAGTGTCAGTGTCTGCCAGGACAATGCCAGTTCTATACGCTCGGACTCCAGTTCGAGACCAGCGACGCCTTTTCGCAGGGTGCTACACTGCGCGCTTGCCTTGGGCAGAAGCTGCCGCACGGAGCGCAGCGCGCCCGTTACACCGGTGCGCCACTCTGTTACCGTAGCGTCTTCTTCGCCGGTGTAGGTGTGGCCGTTCAGCGCGAGCCAGGCGCCACACAGAATCCGGGTGACGCTCCAGCCCTGCCCCTGCAGGGCAAGACAGTTTTCCTGAACGCCCGGCCGTTGCCAGAAAGCCAGCGCAAACTGCCAGAGCGGGTTGTCCGTTTGCAGCTGCGCCGGCAGATTCAGGCCGTCTGTCGGTTGCTCCGAGGGGCTTTGTGACATAGCCGTCATGGTAACCGGGCCTTCATCGACAACGATACGTTGATAAAATGGACATATGTTAACGATAACCGATCTCAGTTTACAACGAGGCGGCGCCTGGTTGCTACAGGCGGTCAACCTGACCGTTCAGCCCGGCCAGCGCGTGGCCATTGTCGGCGCCAATGGCGCCGGCAAGTCCAGTCTGTTCCAGCTGCTACTGGGCCAGTTGGCCCCGGAGCAGGGCAGCGTCGCCCTGCCGGGGGGCTGCCGAATTGCCCACATGGCCCAGGAGGTCGAGGCCTCCAATCGCAGTGCCCGGGACTTCGTCCTGGACGGCGACCTGGATCTCCGGCGCCTGGAAGCCGAGCTGGCCGAAGCCGAAGCCTGCGGCGACGACCACGCCCAGGCCCGGATTCACGGTGAGCTGGATGTCCATGAGGCGTGGTCTGCACCGCGCCGGGCCGAGGCGCTGTTGCGCGGGCTCGGCTTCTCCGATGAAGACGTCGGTCGGCCTGTGTCTGCCTTCTCCGGCGGTTGGCGGATTCGCCTCAACCTGGCCCAGGCCCTGATGCGGCCCTCCGACCTGTTGTTGCTGGACGAACCCACCAACCACCTGGATCTGGACGCCTGTCTGTGGCTGGAGAACTGGCTGCGCCGGTACCCGGGCACTCTGCTGTTCATTTCCCACGACCGGGATTTCATGGATCGGGTCGCCACCCACGTGGTGCACTTCGACCGCCAGAAGCTGGAACTCTATACCGGCAACTACACGGCCTTCGAAGGTCAGCGCAGTGAGCGCCTGGCCCAGCAGCAGGCCGGTTTCGAGCGTCAGCAGGCTCGGATCGCCGAAATTCAGCGCTTCATCGACCGGTTCAAGGCCAAGGCCACCAAGGCCCGTCAGGCCCAGAGCCGGGTCAAGGCGCTGGAGCGAATGGAGCGCATCGCACCGGCGCACATCGATTCGCCATTCAGCTTTGAGTTCCCGGTCTCGGAGAAGGTGTCCAATCCGTTACTGTCGATTCGCAACGGCCAGGCCGGCCACGGCACCACCCCGATTCTCACTGGCATCAATCTTACCTTGTTGCCGGGTAGCCGCATTGGCCTTCTGGGCCCCAATGGCGCCGGCAAGTCGACCCTGATGGATGCTTTGCGGGGCGAGAATACCCTGCTGACGGGCGAGCGCACCTGCGGTGAGCACCTGGCGATCGGTTATTTTGCCCAGCATCAGCTCGAATCCCTGGACCTGGACGCCAGCCCGTTCCTGCATCTACAACGCCTGTCACCCAAAGCGTCCGAGCAGAGCATTCGCAATTTCCTGGGCGGTTTCGACTTTCACGGTGACGAGGCGCTGAGCGCCATCCGTTCCTTTTCCGGGGGCGAGAAAGCCCGGGTCGCGCTCGCGATCATTGCCTGGCAGCGGCCCAACCTGCTGCTGCTGGACGAGCCCACCAACCACCTGGATCTGGAGATGCGCCAGGCCCTGACCATGGCGCTGCAGAATTTCGACGGCGCCATCGTGGTGGTGTCCCACGACCGTCATTTGTTGCGCAACACCGTGGACGAGTTCTGGCTGGTGAATGACGGCCGGATCGGTGAATACGAGGGCGACCTGGACGATTACGAGCGCTGGCTGGCGGACCGTCGAAAGGACGAGACCGAGGCGCCCCGGCGCCAGACTGAGGCCGGCTCGGCACCGGCGGAGGTCAGTACAGGAGTGGGTGTGGGTGAGAGCGCCGACGACCGCAAGGCCCGCAAGCGGGCCGAGGCGGCGCTGCGGCAGAAGCTGAGCCCGTTCCGCAAGCGCCAGACCGGGTTGGAGAAGGAAATGGACGGTCTGCAACAGACCCTGAAAGCGCTGGAGGACGATCTGGCGGATCCGGCGCTGTACGCCGCTGACGGCAAAGCCCGGCTGCAGGAGTTACTGGGCAAGCAGGCCGAGGCCCGGGGCCGGCTTGAGACCGTGGAGGCGGAGTGGCTGGAGGTGAGCGAAACCGTGGAAGCGATGGAGGCTGAGTTGGCCGGCTGACCGGGTGTCAGCCGCCAACAATTTCCAGCTCGAAATTCTGCTTGGCCAAATAGTCCCGCTCGTTTTCGAGGTCGGCCAGGGTCAGCGGCCGATCGTCGAGCCAGCCTTCATCAAACTCGACCACTAATTTGTCAGGTTTGCCGCGCAGGCGGAAGCGAGGTGGTGGCTCCAGATTGCGGGGGTGTTGGATCAGCACCGCCAGACGCACCAGCACACACAAATAACGCAAGCGGGTTTCGTCTTCGGGCTCCACGCCGTCAAAAATGGCCGGGGCAAACTTGCGTCGATGGCCCCGCACCAGGGTCGCCAGGTCGCGCTGGAACTGCTGGCTGAACCCGGGCAGGTCGGAGTAGCGCAGCAGGTAGGCGCCGTGTTTGTGGTACTGGCTGTGGGAAATGGTCAGCCCGATCTCATGCAGGCGACAGGCCCAGCGCAGGGCCTCCTCGTCGGGGCTGGTACGCAGGCCCCAATCATCCGCCACCTGATCCCAGGCCGCCACCGCGGTTTCCTCAACGGCGGTGCCGTGAGCCTGGTCCACGTGATAGCGTTCCTGCAGGGCGGAAATGGTGCGCTCGCGCACGTCCTCGTGTTGGATCCGACCGGCGATGTCGTAAAGCAGGCCTTCGCGCAGGGCGCCGTCGGCGAATGCCATTTCCTCGATGTCCAGAGACCGGAATGCCGCCATCAGGATGGCGAAGCCCGCCGGGAAGATGCTGTGCCGGTCCTCGCGCACGCCCAGGTCACTGAGTTTGTCGACCTTGCCCATATCCACCAGGCGCCGACGCAGCTCGTCCATGCCGGCCCGGGTGATGGTGCCGTCAGACAGTTTCAGGTTGCTCATGGCATTGGCGATGGCCTTGATGGAGCCGGACGAGCCTACGGCGCTCTGCCAACCCACGTGACGGAAATGCTGGCGGATGTTGAGCAGTTCCTGTTCGGCGTGGGTGATGGCCTTGTCCATCTGGCGCCGGGTGATTCGGCCATCTGGGAAGTAACGGTTGCGGAACGAGACGCAGCCCATGTGCAGGCTTTCCAGTACCTGGGGCTCGAAGCGCTGGCCGATGATGAATTCGGTGCTGCCACCGCCGATGTCGATCACCAGTCGGCGACCAGCGTCGTCGGACAGGGTGTGAGACACGCCCAGGTAGATCAGGCGGGCTTCTTCCCGGCCGGCGATGATCTCCACCGGGTAGCCCAGCACCTCCTCGGCCTTGTCCATGAATTCCTGGGCATTGCGGGCCACCCGCAGGGCGTTGGTGCCGACGATCTGCACCGAATCGGCGGGAATGCCGTTCAGCCGCTGGGCGAACCGCCGAAGGCAGGCGAGGCCGCGGTCCTGGGCGTCCGGGGTGAGGTTGTTGGCCTCGTCCAGGCCAGCGCCCAATTGCACCTTTTCACCCATCTTCTCCAGGGTACGGATTTCTCCATGGACCAAGCGGGCCACCACCATGTGGAAACTGTTGGAGCCCATGTCGATGGCGGCAAGAACCTCCGACGGAGGAACAGCGTTTTCGGCGGTGGATGCGGCCGTCACGTTGGTCGAAATCCTTTTGCAGTGAGCGTTCGAGTCACTATAAGCGAAATCCCTCAGGCCTGTCAGTAATGCGCGGCTCGATCTACCGCTTCACATTCTGCGGATCAATCGCGTAAAGTATGGTCCATCTCAACGAGGGTGGAAGGTTGCCCGAAGCACATTCGGCCAGCCTTTCAACGAAGCGAACAGCGCCCTGCAGCGTTTGCACACGCAGGCTGACATGAGGTGGGGCGCACGAATCAGGAAATGGTAATGAGCGGAAATATCGTAAATGTAACCGACGCTTCCTTTGAACAGGACGTGCTGCAGTCCGACGTACCGGTACTGGTGGACTACTGGGCCGAGTGGTGTGGTCCATGCAAGATGATCGCGCCGGTGCTGGAAGAAATCGCCGACGAGTACGAAGGCAAGCTGAAGATCTGCAAGCTCAACATCGATGAGAACGAGCAGACTCCGCCCAAGTTCAACATCCGCGGTATCCCGACTCTGATGCTGTTCAAGAACGGCAACGTGGATGCCACCAAGGTAGGCGCCCTGTCCAAGTCGCAGCTGGTGGCCTTCCTGGACAGCAATCTCTGATTGCCGACTAATAAAAAAAACCGCCCCTGAGCAAGGCTCACGGGCGGTTTTTTTGTGCCTATGGATTACTTCCAGGCATCGCTCCGGGCCACGTCCGAAGCCTTCTGCTCCACCCAATGCTCGCCCGCGGCGGTGATTTCTTTTTTCCAGAACGGCGCCGACGTTTTCAGGGCGTCCATCAGAAACTGGCAGGCGGCAAAGGCATCGCCGCGGTGCGCGCTACAGACCCCGACAAAGACAATCTGATCCTGCAGCGCCAGCCGCCCGACCCGGTGAATGACCCGTGCCTTTCGCACATCCCAGCGGGTCGACGCCTCGGCGATCAGGCCTTCAATCACCTGTTCGGTCATGCCCGGGTAGTGTTCCAGGTACAGGCCCTCGACACCGCTCAGATCGCCACTGTCCCGTACCAGGCCAGTAAAGGTCGCGATCGCGCCGGTGCCGGCTCCGCTGGCTCTCAGGTTCTGGTATTCCAGGGCCGGATCGAAGTCTTCGGTCTGGATCGAAATCATCTCAGCCTCCGGTCACCGGTGGGAAAAAGGCCACTTCATCGCCCGGGTTTACCTCGGTAGACAGTTTGGCCATGGTCTGGTTCACCGC
>JBPEXK010000018.1:0-6781 GCA_052031745.1 Marinobacter sp.
CCTGGTTACATTCTGCAACACTTCCGAGCCCACCTTTAAATACGTTTCTAACACTTTGTATTGCTGACCTTTAAGAGTTGTAATTTTTGGTCAGCGCCCCTAGAACTGGCCCCCCGCGACTAGATAAAGTCCTGTTCACATTTTGTTCACTTCCCGAAGGTTGACGAGTGCAATTTTCACGATTGCTTGCACTGTTTTTGTGCATTTTTTCCATCAATGTCAGCGCGGCGTCGCGCGGTGGAGACGTGTACGAGCCGGCGGCGATTTACCCAGGCCACTTGTTCAACTCGGTGGCTTCCTTTCTGGCCTCTAACGTGGACGTGTCTGGATCCTCGAGTCGCACCGATGACCGGGCGCAAAGCAGCCTTGGCCTGGTCAGCGACGATCTGGGCTGGTCCCGACATCGGCTGGGCTTCAATTACCGGGACAGTGTGTCCCGCCGGGAGAACCAGGAGTCCTCCAGCCTGAGCCTGAATTACGGCGTGTCCGTGTCGGACCTCGATCTGGGGTTGGAGTTTGAGAACTCGGAATACGTCGGTGTGTCCGACGGTGACGGCACCCGTGTAGACGCCCAGAGTGAGCGGGAAGTATTTCGCATCAGTGGCAGCCGGCCGGTGGCGTCCTGGAATGGCTTTGCAGTGCGCAGTCTGTTCAGCCACGCCGCAGGCAATTCCAATTTTGCCGATGCCACCGGCTGGGAAGAGGATGCCCAGTATCAGATCTCCAAATTTGGTCTTGAGTTTCGGGAAAATCACCAACTGATTGCGGGGTTTACCTCGGCCACCAGTGTCAAAGCCATCAGCGGCGTGGACCGGCGCCAGACCGTTAACAGCGCAGACGAAAACCGAACCAGCGAGCGATTCAACAAGGTCGCGGTATCGGCATCCCTGAAGAAAGCCATCGATCGCTGGGTCCTGGGAGTCGGAGGACATTACCAGTTCGCACCGTCCAAGCTGCCGTCATCGGAAAAGGTAAAAGTAGCGGGCTCCTCCCTTGCCACTGGCTTCAATGGCCAGGCTCGATACGCTACCGAAGGCGGCTGGCTGCGCCTGCAGGCCGAGAGCCCGACGGTCCTGTTGCCGGTTCTATCCGGCGTGCATTCCTCCCTGGAATTTTCGGTGGTACGGGGCTGGACGCCGGGTTCCGAGCCGCTGAATGAATCCGAGGGCAGTGCCAGCGTAGGCGAGGTGTCGCTGCAATTGGACGCCCGCGATTTTCTGGCCTCCATGAGTGTCGGTAAAATGCTGTCCGAATCGGACCCCACGTTGCGCCATGCCGGCCGTCCCGACGTCTCTTTCTCCATCTTCTTTGATCTTTGAGCCTGCACCCCCGATCCTGGCTTGTCAGTTTCCATCGGCCTTAACTATCTTGTAAGGAAGTGTCAACGGAACGGGCGCTTGAGAGGATGGGGGCGGGCTAGTGATGGACACATCGCGCTATCGGCATTGGGGGTGCTGGGCACTCCTGATGGCCTTGCCCATTCCGGCCCAGGGTTTTGGCTTCGACGACCTGGTCGATAAGGCCCGGGTTTTGGCTGAGTCCGATTTCGAGGCGCCCGATCTGGTTCCCGATTTCCTCCGGGAACTCACCCCCGAGCAGCATCGTTCGATTCGTTACCAGTCATCCCACAGCCTCTGGCGTGAGGATAACTCCCGTATCCAGGCAATGATGATTGCGCCGGGCAGTTACTACACCCATCGCGTCAGACTCAGCGTGCTGGATGGCGGTAGTGAACATCCCATCGAATTTGAACGAGACGCCTTTTCCTATCCGAGCGATGAGCTGAAAAATCGTATTCCCGCCGACCTCGGTTATTCCGGGTTCTCGCTCACGGTACCTGAAACCGGGGGCGGCGGACGCGAACAGATCCTGACCTTCGCAGGCGCCAGCTATTTTCGCGGGGCTGGCCAGGGCCAACAGCTGGGCCTGGCCGCCAGGGGGATAGCCATAGATACTGGCCTGTCCTCGGGCGAGGAATTTCCCTTGTTCACCGAGTTCTGGCTCGAACGTCCCGGGCCCGACGCCAATGAGATCAAGGTTTACGCTCTGTTGGACGGGGAGTCGATTACCGGCGCCTACCGGTTTGTGGTGCAGCCTGGCGAGACCACTAAGGTGCAAGTGACTGCTCGCATTTTCCTGCGGGAAGAGGTCGAGTTGCTCGGGTTGGCGCCCCTGACATCCATGTTCTTTTACGCCGAGAATTCCGCCCGGCCCATGGGGCAGTGGCGACCGGAGGTCCATGATTCAGACGGGCTGCTGATCCATGACCGGGCGTCGAAGGAGTGGGTATGGCGGCCACTGGTTAACCCGAGAAAGCTGCAGCTAAGTTACCACCAAGTGGCGCACCTTGGAGGCTTTGGCCTGATGCAGCGCGATCGGCTGTTCCATTCCTATGAGGATCCAGAGGCTCGCTACGACCGCCGCCCCAGCGCCTGGGTGGAGCCGGAGGGCGAGTGGCTCTCCGGTCATGTGGTGTTGGTGCAACTGCCATCGGATGCGGAAACCAATGACAACGTCGTCGCTTTCTGGGCGCCAGCGCAGGCGGCGAATCCTGATGAGCCGAGGAACCTGAATTACCAGTTGAGTTTCGGCCCGCCATCCATCAGCGGACAGCGGCTGGGTCAGGCGGTTCCGACCTTTTTTGGTCACAGCACTGACAATGATGAGCAAGCCAACGCGTATCGTTTTGTCATCGACTTCGAGGGCGAGGACCTGGCGGCCCTGGCCCCGGACGCGCCGGTGGTGAGCACGGTTCAGGGTAGCCAAGGTAGCCAGGTGCTCGAGCATTTCGTCCAATTCATCGAGGCCAAAGCCATGTGGCGCCTTTCGATCCTGGCGCGACCGGCACCGGGCAAAACACTCGCCTTGCGGGCTTTTCTCAGTCTTGACGGTGAACCGGTGAGTGAGACCTGGATCTACGAGTACGGCCCGGGAAATGGGGGCAGGCGCCAAACAGACTGACCGGTCGGAGAGGATCGGAGTCCATGAACGAATTGGATATTCACGACGCGTTCAACCGGACGCACCTGTACCTGGTTGAATCCGGGGTGGTGATGACCCCGGATCGGTGCGCCCGTTTGCTGCAATTGCTCCAGGCCGTGGTGGTCAATGTTGAGCGCACAGGGAACTCCGCGACACCCCTGGAGCTGGCGGTCGACGCACTGCCTGAGTTTTTTGAGTTCCCGGCGTTGCCGGTGCCCCAGATTTGCCCGCCCTTGCAGCGAGGCAGCATCGGCTACAGCTCCCCCGGGGCCAATCGTGACTAATCCCGAGCCAACCGGTTGGCGCCGGGTGGCGCACCTGCGCCGCTGGCTGTTCGTGACACTGGTGCTGGCCCAGGCCGCAATCGCCAGTTACTGCCTGGTGTGGGTGTTGCCCTACCACGGCGGCACAGTGACCGAAGTGATTATCCTGGTGCTGTTCGCCGTGCTGTATACCTGGATTGCCGTCGGCTTCTGGATCGGAACCCTGGGCTTTGTCATCCGCCGGTTGGGTGGCGATCGCCAGTCCCTCCTCCGGCGGCACCCCGAGGCAGAGTTAGAGGCAACGCCGCTGGTACCGACGGCGGTGATTCTGCCGATTTATCACGAGCCGGTGCGCTGGACCTTGAATGGCTTGAAGGCGGTTTACCAGGACCTTGCCGCGGAGGAAGGCCTGGAGTTTTTCGAGTTCTACGTCTTGTCCGATAGCCGCTCGGCCGACGTCTGGCTGGAGGAGCAACAAGTCTGGTGCGAGCTGGTTCGGGATCTCAAGGCCGAGGGCCGTCTGTTTTACCGGCGCCGCCCCGTCAACCTCAACTTCAAAAGCGGCAACGTGGCGGATTTCCTGCGCCGCTGGGGGCGGCGGTACCGCTATGTGGTGGTGCTGGATGCCGACAGCCTGCTTAGCGGCCACACCCTGTGCCAGATGGTAAAGCTGATGGAGCGCGAACCCCGGGTTGGCATCCTGCAAACCAACCCGAGCATCATCAACGCCCAGTCCCTGTTCGCTCGGGTCCAGCAGTTCGCCAATCGCTGCTATTCACCCCTGTTTGCGACGGGGCTGGCGGCGGTGCAGATGGGGGATGCGGCGTTTTGGGGCCACAACGCCATCCTTCGGGTAGAGCCGTTCATGGCACACTGCGGGCTCAGAAAGCTGCCTGGCCGGGGCCTGTTCGGCGGACCCATCCTGAGTCATGATTTTGTGGAGGCGGCCTGCATGGGGCGCGCCGGCTATGAGGTTTGGCTGGAGCCGGGGCTGGAGGGGAGTTTCGAGGAGTCGCCGCCAACCTTGGCGGACGAATTGGCCCGTGACAACCGCTGGGCCAAGGGCAATCTCCAGCATCTCTGGTTGATGGTGCGCGAGCCAGGTCTGAAGTTTGCCCACCGTATGGCCTTTCTCAATGGCATCATGGCCTATTCCGCCTCGCCCCTGTGGTTACTGTTCTTGCTGGCAGTGACCGCTGCCGCCGTTCAACTGACGCTGTTCCCGATCGACTATTTTCCCGCAGGGCACCAGGGGCTGTTCCCGTTGTGGCCTGAGTGGCGCCCGCAATGGGCGTTGGGCCTTGCCCTGAGTACCGCGCTGCTGTTGTTTGTGCCGAAGTTTCTGGCGGTGCTGGATGTGCTCCTGCAGCGCCGGGCCGGGGCGTTCGGCGGCGGCCTGCGCGTGCTGCAGAGTGTGCTGCTGGAAATTCTGGTTTCAATTCTGTTGGCGCCGGTGCGAATGTTGGCCCACAGCCGGTTCGTGCTGGCCGCGCTGGCGAACGTGTCGCTGCGTTGGGCAGGGCAGAACCGGACCGAGGAAATGACCTGGCGCGACGGTTTGGTCTCACAATGGCCGGCCGTGGCTGTGGGCGCCGTCTGGTCCTGGTTCGCCTGGCAGCTGGATACGGCCTTCTTCCTCTGGTCGCTGCCGGTGGCGCTGCCATTGCTGATGTCAGCGCAGACCGCGGTGGTGCTCAGCCAGAAAGCACTCGGCATCGGCCTGCTGAAACGGCAACTCCTGCTGATTCCGGAGGAACAGGCACCGCCGCCGGTATTACAACGGGCCCGCACCGTGCGCGCATCCAGGCCGGAAATTTCCAGTTTGACGCCGTTTCAACAAGCCATCCTGATTCCCCACGTCAATCGGTTGCACCAGGCCTTTGCCCGCGTGCACACCAGTGCCGAGCGCGAACGCCACTGGTCGCCCGACGTGGAGCATTGCCTGAAGCACGGCCCAATGTATTTGTCCGACGCCAAGTTGGCTCGCATCGCGCGCGATCGCTGGGCGCTGGGCTTCCTGCACCAGCACGCCTGGAAGGCGAACGCCAGCTCCTACTGGGGCCGGTGCATACGCAATTTGCTGGTGCAGCGACTGACAGATACCAAAAAACGAACAGATGCCTGAGGCCAGGGGAGGGAGGGTATGGACAGACGGAGCTTGATCAAACTGCTGGCGGTCACGGCGGGGAGCCTCTGGACGCTGCGATTACCGGCGTCGGAGAGTGATGAGAATACGCCGAGCTCGGACAGTGGGGAGCCTGTATCGGAACCTGGCCAACCGTTCAGTTTCGAATGGCTGAAAGGGCAGGCCCGATACCTGGCCCAGCAGCCCTACGCGGCACCCGATGACACATTACCGGCGGAAATCGACGACCTGACCTGGGATGAGTACCAGGCCATCCGCTTTCGTCCCGACCGGGCAATCTGGGCGGACGAAGACCTTCCCTTCCAGATCCAGTTATTTCATCTCGGGCTCTACTTTCGGGAGCCAGTGCGGATCCATCAGGTGGTGGAGGGCCGGGCCCTCGGCATTGAGTATGCCCCGACCATGTTCACGCACGAGGGCGACTTGTCGCTGGCGGATCTGCCCTCCGACTTGGGCTTTGCCGGTTTCCGCATCCATTTTCACACCAACTTCAAACTGGATCTGGCCGCGTTTCTGGGCGCGAGTTACTTTCGGGCGATTGGGCAGGCCATGCAGTTCGGGCTTTCGGCCCGCGGTCTGGCGGTTAATACCGCCGCGCCCGAGGGCGAGGAGTTTCCCCGGTTTACGGCGTTCTGGTTCGAGAGGCCCAAGTCCGACGCGCACCAGCTCAGGGTCTGGGCCTTGCTCGATTCGCCGAGTGTAACCGGCGCCTATGCCTTTATCCTGAAACCGGGGGCGCTGTTCACCATGGAGGTGGAGGCGATCCTTCACCCGCGCAAAGAGCTGGAGCGCGTGGGTATTGCCCCCCTCACCAGTATGTACCAGGTGGGCGAGAACAGCCGGCGTATGGGCTACGACTGGCGATCGGAAATTCACGATTCAGACGGTCTTCTTCTCCATACTGGTGCCGGGCAATGGATCTGGCGCCCTTTATCCAATCCCGCCCGGCTGCAGTACAACAGCTTTCTCGATCGGGATCCCAAGGGCTTCGGTTTGTTCCAGAGGGATCGGGCGTTCGAGAATTACCAGGACGATGGCGTGTTCTATGATCGGCGCCCGAGCCTGTGGATCGAGCCAAGGAACGGCTGGGGCCAGGGGCGTGTGGATCTGGTGGAGATTCCCACCGTGGATGAAACCTTCGATAACATCGTGGCCTATTGGAATCCCGATCAACGATTGGTGCCCAACAAGGAATACCGTTTTGCCTACCGCATGAGCTGGGGCGAGGTTACGCCCGGCGCCAGGTCGGGCCTGGCGCGCGTGATGGCTACCCGAACCGGGCTGGGTGGGGTGGTGGGGCAACCCCGGAAATACTTCTCCTGGCGTTTTGTCGTCGATTTTGCCGACGGCATGTTGCCCATGTTGGCGGAGGGCGCCGAGGTGGTGCCGG
>JBPEXK010000186.1:0-3268 GCA_052031745.1 Marinobacter sp.
GCGGACCAGATCTTCACCACCCTGATGGGCGACGATGTCGAGCCACGCCGGGACTTCATCCAGACCAACGCTCTGGAAGTGACCAACCTGGACGTGTAACTCCTCAGGCCATCGGGCAAAATAAAAGCGGCGCAGGATCTTATCCTCGCCGCTTTTTTTGTGCCTGTGGATAACCCCGCTGGGAAGCGGTCTTACTCCTGGGACATGGATTTGTTCTTCTCTTTTTCCGCCAGGTGCGGCGCCATCACCTCTTCCAGGGTGTAGCCGGTCAGCCGGCGGATGGTGCGCCAGAGGTAGTAAAAGATCAGCATCATCATGATCATCGAGGGGATCGCGATCATCGGATAGCTGACCAAGGTCATCTTGCCCAGTTCCTCGTTGAAGGCTTCGGTGCCGGAGGGACTGGTCACGATCCAGCGGGCAATGACGTAGTTCATGATCGAGGAAAACAGGAAGGTGCCAGCGAAGAAATAACTGGCTTTCAGTAGCCGGGCCTCGAATTCTTCCACCCTGCCCTTTTCTGCCAGCACCCGGTGAATCTTATCCACATCCAGCACCTTGGGGTTGTACAGCAGCGTGCGCACCAGCGGGTATTTGGTGCGGGTCGAAATCAGCACCGCCAGACCGATCACCGCCGGTACCGCGGCCTCCTTGACCGCCAGCCAGCCGGCATCCAGCTCCAACAAGCCGATGCCACCGGTGAGACCGACACTGATCAGACCCAGCACCGCAATGAAGTTCTTTTTCCGGTAGCGAATCAGTTCAAACAGTCCCCAGCCCAGCGGAAAGGCCAAACCGATGATCAGGGCATTAACCGGCCCGAGATGGGCCTCGCCGCTGAACTTCATCAGAATCACAGACGGAATAATGATACTGACCAGAAGGTCGACAAAGGGTCTGGGCTTGTGATCGGGAGAAGTGGTGGTACTTGGTGCGGTCATAAATCAGCCATGGTTGGAGAACGGCAAACGTCCTGCTCGGCGCTGCCGGAACTAAGGTGTCCCGGCAGTATACGACGATTTCCCGGGCTTTCGAAGGTGTAGCCCGTGGCCTTGGGTAATGGCTTCGGACGCCTCTTCCGAGCACAAAAAAAACCGGAACCGGGCTTAGGCCCAGTTCCGGTTCTTCGGTTGCCTTGGCAAAAAAGCCCGGGCGGCGACTCGTTAGGCGCCCACCTCTTTCAGAGCCTCTTCGACAATGCCCAGACCTTCTTCCAGCACCGCATCTTCGATGGTGACCGGCATCAGGAAGCGCAGGGTGTTGCCGTACATGCCGCAGCTGAGCAGGATCAGACCTTTCTCCTTGGCCTTCTTGGTAATGGCTGCCGCCAATTCCGGCTTGGGTTCACGGCTGTCTTTGCTTTCTACCAGCTCAAACGCCGCCATGGGGCCGAGGTTGCGGGCGTTATCAACATGGGTGAATTGCTCCTGCCACTGGCTGAAGCGCTGCTTCAGCTTCTCGCCCAGGGCCTGAGACTTGGCCAGGATGTCCTCTTCCTTGAACACGTCGAACACCGCCAGGGCCGCGGCGCAGGCCGTCGGGCTACCGGTGTAGGTGCCGCCCAGGGAGTTTGGGCCAGAGGCGTCCATGTGCTTGTCGGTACCCACGACCGCGGAGATTGGCATGCCGTCGGCCATACTCTTGGCCATGGTCATCATGTCGGGCTCGACGCCGCTGTGCTCGATCGCGAACATCTTGCCGGTACGGCCGAAGCCACTTTGTACCTCGTCGACGATCATCAGGATGCCGTGCTCGTCGCAGATCTTGCGGATCTCTTTCAGGAAGCTTGCCGGGGCCGGATAGAAACCGCCCTCACCCAGGACTGGCTCGATGATGATCGCGGCGGTGTCATGGGCCGGAGAGTCGGCTTTCATCGCCATTTTCAGGCCGCGCAGCGCTTCGTCTTCGCTGACGCCGTGATACGGCACTGGGTAAGGCGCACGGAACACGGTTCCGGGCATGGGGCCGAAATCGGTCTGGTAGGGCGCGGCCTTGCCGTTCATCGCCATGGTGTAGAAGGTACGACCGTGATAGCCACCGTCGAAACAGATGACGTTGGGGCGACCAGTGGCCGCGCGGGCAATCTTCACTGCGTTTTCCAGGGCTTCGGCGCCAGAGTTGGCCAGCATCACCTTGGCGTGGCCGCGTACCGGCACGACGCCGCTCAGCTTCTCGGCCAGCTTGACGTAACCTTCGTACGGCATCACGGTCTGGCAGGTGTGCATAACCTTGTCCAGCTGCGCCTTGACCGCTTCCACCACCTTGGGGTGGCGATGGCCGATGTTAAGGACACCGATACCGCCGGCAAAATCGATCATCCGTTTGCCGTCGGCGTCCCAGACTTCCGCGTTGAGTGCGTGGTCGGCAAACTGTTCATTGGGACTTGCCGCGCCCGCCGCAACGTAGCGTTCTTTGAGTGCCTGCAATTCTTTATTGCTCACTTTGCCTTCTCCCCCTGAGGTCAGGTTAGAAATAGTTCAACAGTCAGTGTAAGGAGTACGAGCGGGAACCACAAACCGACCATTGGCCAGAGTGCCCCCTCTTGTGGTCACCGGCCTCAGGCCGGCTCGTGTCGGAACTGCAAATTGGCCAGACGCTGGTACAGCGCATTGCTGGCCATCAGCTGGTCGTGACTGCCCACCGCCAGTAATCGACCTGCCTCCAGCACGGCGATGCGATCGGCGTCGCGCACCGTCGCCAGTCGATGGGCGATCACCAGGGTGGTTCGGCCCTGGGTCAGCGCCGGCATGGCCTGCTGGATCAGATGCTCGCTTTCCGCGTCCAGGGCACTGGTGGCTTCGTCCAGCAGCAGGATGGGAGCGTCGGCGAGCAGGGCCCGGGCGATCGCCAGGCGTTGCTTCTGGCCGCCGGACAAGCCCAGGCCGGCATCGCCCAGCAGGGTGTCGTAGCCCCGCGGCAGGGTCTGGATAAATTCGTGGGCATGGGCGACGGCAGCGGCTTGCTGGACTTCCTCCAGGCTGGCGTTCGGTCGGGCGTAGCGGATGTTATCGGCGACGGTGCCATGGAACAGCGCCGGATTCTGCGGCACCAAGGCGAAGCAGCGGCGCAGATCGGCCAGGGACCAGTGGCTGGTGTCCTGGCCGTCGATGAGAATCCGGCCCCGGTCCGGCTGGTAGAAGTGCAGTAACAGATCGAACAGGGTCGACTTGCCGGCCCCGGACGGGCCCACCAGGGCCAGGGTCTCACCGGCCCGGATGTCGAGGCTCAGGTCGCTCAGGGCCGGTTGTTCGGCCCGGCCCGGGTAATG
>JBPEXK010000187.1:0-3393 GCA_052031745.1 Marinobacter sp.
CCCCAGGTGTAATCGATGATCTGGTCCGGCACCACGATGTGGGCCGGGCCCATGTCCTGATGGATACCGCCGACCGCGTTCACGCCGACCACGGTGCGCACACCGGCGTCGTACAGCGCGCGCAGGTTGGCGCGGTAGTTCACCTGATGGGGCGGTATCCGGTGCGGGTTGCCGTGACGGGACAGGAAGATCACCGCCTGTTCGCCCAGACGCCCCTCCACCAACGGCGCCGAGGGCTGACCCCAGTCGGTATCGACGGCGCGCTCGCCGGTGATCTCCAGGCCTGACAGGGTGGTCAGGCCGGTGCCACCAATAATCCCAACCGGGTTGGCCACTGGGGACTTGCTCATTCGCCTTCTCCTGCGTCTTCCACTTCGCCATACCGGGTGGACTGGCCGGACTGCGACTGGTCGCCCTTGGCCTTGCCGCTGCTGTCGCCGTCGTCGTCCGCCGACTCGGACTTGTCCTGCTTGTCGCTCTTGCCATTGGCGAGCTTGACGCCATTGGGCAGGTGCAGGGTACGGGTCGGGAAGGCCACTTCGGCGCCATAGCTTTCGATGATGTCGCTGATCTTCAACAACACGTCCTGCTTGACCTCGTGGAACTCGACCCACTTGGTGGTCTTGGTGAAGGTGTACACCATGATGTCCAGGGACGAGGCGTTGAAGGCGACGAAATTGACGATCAGGGTCTGCTCGGTGTCGATCTCGTCGTGGTTTTCCAGCATCGAACGGATGTCGGCGACAATGTCGCCCATCTGGCTGACGTCGGCGTAACGAATGCCGATGGTTTCGCTGATACGGCGATTGCGCATCCGGGACGGGTTCTCGACCGCAATGGTAGTGAACGCCGCGTTGGGCACGTACAGCGGGCGCATGTCGAAGGTGCGCAGCGTGGTCAGGCGCCAGCCGATGTGCTCAACCACCCCTTCAATGTTGCGGTCCGGGGAACGGACCCAGTCACCCACTTTGAACGGGCGGTCGAGGTGAATGATGAAACCACCGAAGAAGTTGGCCAGCAGATCCTTGGCGGCAAAGCCGACGGCAATGCCACCGACACCACCAAACGCCAGCACCCCGGAAATGCTGTAGCCGAGGGACTGCATGGCGATCAGCACCGCGGTGATGATGACCACCGCCCGGGACAACTTGCTCACCGCATTGACGGTGGTGTAATCCATGGGCGTTTTCATCTTCATGGGGGAAACCAGAATCTTTTCCCCCTCCTTGATCAGCCGCAGCAGCGACCACACCAGGATCCAGATGAAGCCCATCCGGAGTACGGTTTCGTTGACCTCAAAAATGGAGGCATCAGAATACTTGTGCGCCACTTCCGCGGCCCAGTACACCCCCTGCAACCAGACGAACCCCACCACCGGCTTGCGAGCGGCGTGCAGCAATGCGTCGTCCCAGAGGTTGCGGGTTTTGCTGAATTTGCGCTCCAGGGCGCCGATGATGAAGCTGGCAATGTAAGCCACTGCGGCGGTGCCAAATACCAGGGCGAATACGACCAGCCCAACCCGCCATTCCTGAGGCAGCAGGTCAAAAGTTTTGATCCAGCCATCGACCATGGCCGTTATTTTTTCGATCATCGGTACCCTCTGACCAAACAGGATTAAAAGATAGAAACGGCAGTGCCTGGGCTGACCCGGTCAAACAGGTCGATCACGTCGTCGTTGCGCATGCGAACGCAACCGTGGGAAAGCGGCACTCCCATGGGCTCTGTTTCAGGCGTGCCGTGAATGTATATGAACCGGCGAAAAGTATCGACCCCGGGGCCCCGGTTTTTGCCGGACTCGCGGCCACAGAGCCAGAGGATTCGGGTGAGGATCCAGTCGCGCTCGGGGTGCTGCTCACCCAGCTCGGGACTGTAGATTTCGCCGGTGGGGCGGCGGCCCCGGAACACGGTATGAATGGGTTGGTCACCGCCAATCATGGCACGGATGTAGTGGTCGCCTCGGGGGGTGCAGCCGCTGCCGTCTTTTTCCCCGGGGCCGTTGTAGGCGGTGGATACCGGGTACTCAGCTAACACGGCGCCGGCCCGGTCGGTCAGGGTCAGCCGCTGACGTTCGAGGCTGATGAGGATCTTCAGATCGGAAGCGCTGTCGTTACTCAAGCCGGTCAAGCTCCGTTGGGACCAATGCCAACTGGAAGCCTAACCGAGAGCGACAATCTCAGGCAACCGGCGCCTTGCGGCCGGCCAGGGGAACCAGCATCTTGTCTTCGGCCTGCATGCCTGCCGCCAGGAACGGCACCAGGCGCGCGGCGATTTCCTGCACCGTGGTCTCGACACCCAGCTTGTTCTGCAGGATGTCTCGCAGGGCATCACTGCTGGACATGGTGAAGGCGGTGGCCCCGAGCATGAACTGGATGCGCCAGTAACGATCCACCGACGACAGCTGCGGCGTTGCTTCTTTCAGCAGGCGCATGAACCGACCGAACGGATCACCGTATTCCTGTTCAAGGAACTTGCGCAGGTGGCCCTGGGACTGAGTGTAAGCGAGACCCAGCAGGCGCATGAAGATGGAAATGCCCTGCTCGTTGCGCTGAGGCATGCGCACCGCACTCTCGGTGAGTGCCCAGAGGGTTTGGTTCAGGGTCGGCGGCGTGCCGTCACAGCGTTCCTCCAGCTCGTCGAACGCTTTCTCCAGGGTGGCAGAGAACGGCGTCAGGAAGCGGGCGAACACGGCGTGGATCAGCGCGTTCTTTGAGCCGAAGTGATAATTGACAGCGGCCAGATTTACTTTAGCCTTACTGGTGATCATGCGGAGGGAAGTTTCCGAGAATCCTCGGTCGGCAAACAGCTCCTCGGCTGCATCCAGAATCCGATCAACGGTATCAGATTGAGCCATCTTGTTGTCTTAGCCTCTAGCGAACGTCTGTTTAAAACATACGTTTGAAGCCAAGCCATGTCAAGAACGGTTCTCAGGCTCCGCCACCGCTTCCTGCCAGCCCCGATCAATCGCCCGCTGGTTGCCTTCGAAGAAGGCCGTTTGAACCCGTCCGTAGGCCTTTTCCGCTTCCAGCAAATAAATGAGGTAAAGCCGAACGTGCTCCCGCCGGGTCAGGTGCTTGGGCAAGATCCGGCGCTCGGACAGCCGCAGCAGGCCATTGAAACGCGGGTGCCGCAGCGCGGCGTTGAACCTGGCCATACGGGCGCACTGCCAGATCAGCCCTTCTTTACCTTCCAGATGGGCCGCATGCGCACGAGCCTCGCTCAGCATGCGTTGGCGCTTTATGACGACGTCCAGGTACGAGGGACTTGAGGTGTATAGCCGCCGCGCCGCCGGTATCCCCATCAGTACGATCACCACGAACGCGCCGAACCCTGTGCCCGCTACCCAGGCCGGCACCAATCCGGTCAAGCCACTGATAAAGACCAGTGCCGCGGCGA
>JBPEXK010000188.1:0-3634 GCA_052031745.1 Marinobacter sp.
CAGGCCAGTGTGGTGATTATAGGCCGAGTTCTCCTCCGTCGGATTTACCATTCGTTAATCGCTTGCCCATCTCTGCGCCATCTCATTTATGGGCCAGTTTTTCCACCAGCACCCGCAAAAACCGGGATGCCTCACCCCCGGTCGCCGCCCGGTGGTCGAACGTAAGAGACAGCGGCAGAATCCGCCGTACTGTCGCCTGGCCGTCCACCGGCACCACCTTTTCCCGGATTCGCCCGGCACCGACAATGGCAACCTGCGGCGGTGTCACAATCGGATTGGCGTACTGGCCGGTCAGGGTGCCAAAGTTCGACAAGGTAATGGTGGCCCCCTGCATTTCCGCCGGCGGTATTTTTCGTGTCGCTACCGCTTCCCTCAAGTTCTCCAGGCCCTGACGCAAGTCCTTTTGACTGCGATGATTCACGTCCCGGAGTACGGGCACAAACAGTCCGTCCGGCGTATCGACCGCAATGGCCACATGTACTTCATCCAGCAAGCGCCGGCTCAGGTTGTCTCCGTCAAACCAGCAGTTCAGGTCCGGTACCGCTTCGCAGGCCGCGGCAATAGCCTGGACCAGGCGCATGGTAATGTCGGTGCCTTTCTTCCAGTCGCCCACGTCGGCGTCTTCATAAATGGAGACCGGCACCACCTGGGCGTGGGACAGGGCCATGTTTTTGGCCATGGTGCGACGCGGACCCCGCAGCAACTCGGCTTCGCCCAACTGCTTCTGATGACTGGCCTGCCGGTGCACATCGTCGTTGGTGATCAGGCCGCCCGGGCCGCTGCCCTTGATCTGTTCCAGGCTCACACCTAGCCGCTCCGCCAGCGCTCGAACCCCCGGCGTCGCCCGATTGGTCCGCGCCCGCTTGCTGGAGGCGGCGGCACCGATGATGAATTGGTCCCCTTCCGAGGCTTCGGCGCCGCCGGTACCCGAACCTTTCAGCTCACCCACCACCGTACCGCTGTCCTCGCCCTGGCCCTCGAATGCCAGCAAGGGCTCCCCGGTGTGGATGATGTCGCCGGGCTGACCATAGAGCTTGGCGATGGTGCCCGCCTCGGGCGACGGCACCTCAACAATCGCCTTGGCGGTTTCCACCGACACCAGCGCCTGGTCGACGTCCACCTGGTCACCCACCTGCACGTGCCATTCCACGATTTCCGCTTCGGGTAAGCCTTCGCCCAGATCCGGCAACCTGAAATTCTTCATAGCGCAATCACCTGTTCCACCGCCTCAATGATGTCATCGACCTGAGGCAGGTAGGCCTGCTCGTTTCGGTAGTACGGCATGATGGTGTCGTAACCGGTGACCCGCACCACTGGCGCCTGCAGATCCAGGAAGGAACCCTCGGCGATGGAGGCCGCCACTTCGGCGCCGACACCGCCGTTGCGACAGGCCTCGTGCACGATCACCGCGCGCCCGGTCTTGGCCACGGAACACAGCAGAGTTTCGCGATCGAGCGGGCTGACGGTGGCAACATCAATGACCTCGGCCGACACCCCCTGCTCCAGTAGCCGACTGGCCGCTTGCAGGGTTTCCTGAACACAGGCGCCCCAGGTAATCAGGGTGACGTCATCGCCTTCCCGCAGGGTGAAGCAGGTATCCAGGGGCAGGGCTTCGCCGTTATCCGCCACCGGCTGGGCCACAGCCCGGTAGATGCGCTTGGGTTCGAGGAAGATCACCGGATCCGGGTTACGGATGGCGGCGAGCAAAAGTCCGTAGGCCCGCTGCGGAGAACTGGGGATGACCACCCGCAACCCGGGGATATGGGCGAACAGTGCCTCGGTGCTTTCGGAATGATGCTCGGGGGCGTGGATACCGCCGCCAAACGGCGCCCGATACACGATCGGACAATGCAAGCGGCCGCGGGTGCGATTACGCATGCGCGCCGCGTGACTGACAATCTGCTCCATACCGGCGTAAATAAAGCCCATGAACTGGAATTCGGCCACCGGTTTCAACCCCTGGGTGGCCATACCTACGGCGGTACCGGCGATCAGGGTCTCGGCTAGCGGCGTGTCCATCACCCGCTTGTAGCCAAAACGGCTTTTCAGCCCGACGGTGGCCCGGAATACCCCACCATTGGAGGCGACGTCCTCCCCAAGCACCACCACATCCTCATCCCGGGCCATCTCCCAGGCCAGGGCCATGTTCACCGCTTCAACCAGGGTGACGTCCCGTACATCGGCGGTGGTCATGGCTCACCTCCCCCGGTGCGGGCCCGATGCCTGGCGACAATCCGCTCCCGCTGGCTCTTCAACGCCGCCGGCAGGGTTTCGAACAGATAATCCACCATGGCAGTCGGCGGCTCCGGTTCAATGGCCAGGTAAGCCTCCACGGCGGCCTCGACCTGCTGTTTGCAGTCGGCCTGCAAGGCTTTCTCCTTATCCGCGTTCCAGAACCCGGCGTCGTGCAGATAATTCTGCAGACGCTTGATGCCGTCGCGTTCCCAGGCGTGCTTCAGGTCTTCCGCGCCACGGTAGCGAGTGGCATCATCGGCGGTGGTGTGATCGCCCAGCCGATAGGTGACCGCCTCAATGATCGCGCCGCCCTTCCCGGCATGGGCTCGCTCCAGAGCGGTATCCAATGCCTCAATGCAGGCGAAATAGTCGTTGCCGTCCACGATGTGGCCTGGCAAGCCCGCGCCGACGGCTTTCTGGGCAATGGTTTCGGCGCCAGTCTGGACACTGCGCGGGGTCGAAATGGCCCATTGATTGTTGATGACCACAAACACCACCGGCAGGTGCCAGGCGCCGGCAAGATTGATGCTTTCGAGAAAATCGCCCTTGGAGGTGCCACCATCGCCGACGCAGCACACCACCGCCCGGTCCTCGCCGCGAATTCGAAACGCCGAGCCCACACCTACCGCGTGGCAGCACTGGGTGGCAATGGGCACAGCGATGGGCAGGTCGTGCGGGCAATGCTTCCAGGCACTGCCCCGCTCGTCGCCGCCCCAATACAGCAGCAGTTCCGGAAGCGTGGCGCCTCGGAGAATATGTGCCGCCTGGTCGCGGTAATAGGGAACAAACACGTCGGTGGGCGCCAGGCTCTGGCCAATGGCGGTACCAATCACCTCGTGGCCAAGCACCGACGGATAGGTGCCACACTTGCCCGTGCGTTGCAGGGCGATGGTTTTGGCATCGAAGGTACGGGTGAGGACCATGTTGCGATAGGCCGCCAGGATTCGCTCGATATCCTCGGCCTGGGGCGGTAATTCGCCCAGAGGTGCGCCGTGGTCGTCCAGGTATCGGGTACTGTCCACGTGGAAACCGTGGCGTTGTCTCATCCCACCCTCCTTACCCCTGCTTGTGCGGTAGAAGCAAACAGCCGCGCTTTCTTCCCGCTTGTGGCAGGATCGAATTCGGCCTGGGTTCCGGCTTTTTTCGAAGCGTGCCTTACACGCTACTGGGACCAACTGCTCTGCCTTGACAGGCATATTGATTAATATTTAGACGATCAGGGAAGAATGATCAACGCAGCCGGGGCTCGCTTCCGGCGATTGTCTATTCCTCTACGTTGGCTTCAGGGGGACACCCGAGCCAGGATCTCCGGTGACTCAGACAGCGGCAGCGCAATGATCACTCCCTCATTGGAGGCCGGAAAAATCCCGGTGAGCGCGGTGGTGTTCACCTGATGGGA
>JBPEXK010000189.1:0-7447 GCA_052031745.1 Marinobacter sp.
CGCAGGCCGAGGCCCTGCGCCGTGACATTAGCTCGGATGGCCGTGTGGCCGAGGTCGTCCTGATTACCCGGGAACAGGCGCTGACGGAATTCAAGGATTCGTCTGGCCTGTCCGAAGCCCTGGACTATCTGGACGACAACCCCCTGCCGCACACCTTGCTGATTACTCCTGAGGAAGGGGCGCGCTCGGAGGCCGGGGTGGAGGCGTTGGTAACCTACGTCGAGGCCATGGCCGGTGTCGAGCGGGTACAGGTGGATCTGGGCTGGCTGCAGCGCCTGAACGCAATGACCGATCTTTTGGCCCGGGCGGTGTGGGCGCTGTCGATTCTGCTGGCCGCTGCGGTGGTGCTGGTGATCGGCAACACAGTGCGCCTGGCCATTGAAAATCGGCGCGACGAAATTCTGGTGGCCAAGCTGGTGGGCGGCACCGATGCCTTCGTCCGGCGCCCCTTCCTCTACACCGGCGCCTGGTTTGGCTTGGGCGGCGGGGTGGTGGCTTTGCTGCTGCTACAGTTGTCGCTTTGGTGGTTGAGCGGGCCGATCGAACGCCTTGCCGGCCTGTATCGTAGCGACTTTGCCCTGGCTGGCCTCGGGGCTGATGGCGCGCTGGCATTGATAATCGTGGCCATGGTGTTAGGCTGGCTCGGCGCCTGGGTAGCCGTGAAGCGACACCTGGATGATATCGAACCCGGGGAAATCGCGGGCGGATGATCCGGATTGCGGTAAAACCGTATTGAATGGCCAGAAGGCGTGGCGTAGGTTTCAGGACAGAGTAAAATTTAGTGAATTGTCCAGATGTCTGATTTGTAACGTTTTACTGGCCAGTTCGGGAATTTAACAGGGTCTTGGCGGTCTAAGCACCAGTTGCTATATTTAATAGCCGTCAGGTTCGGAGGTTAAGGCATGGGTACGAGTTTACAGCTCATTGACAGACTGGTTCCGGGTGGCAATCTCGAGTCCTACATTCAGGCCGCGAGTCGCATTCCGGTGCTTAGCGCTGAGGAAGAGCGGGATCTGGCCGAAAAACTTCACTATCACGGTGACGTTGAGGCGGCTCGCCAGCTGGTGCTGTCACACCTGCGCTTTGTGATTCATATCGCCCGAAGCTATTCCGGTTACGGCCTCGCCCAGGCCGACCTGATTCAGGAAGGCAACGTGGGCCTGATGAAGGCCGTCAAGCGGTTCAATCCGGAGTACGGTGTGCGTCTGGTGTCGTTTGCCGTGCACTGGATCAAGGCCGAGATTCACGAGTTCATCCTGCGCAACTGGCGGATCGTGAAAGTCGCGACCACCAAGGCCCAGCGCAAGCTGTTCTTCAACCTGCGCAGCCAGAAGAAGAAGCTGGCCTGGTTGAACCACGATGAACTGGAAGCGGTGGCGGCCGATTTGGGCGTCGAGCCCAAGGTCGTGCGTGAAATGGAAGGCCGTCTGGCGTCCCAGGACACCGCCTTCGATGGCCCGATGGACGACGATGACGACAACGCCTATCAGGCGCCGGCGTATTACCTGGAAGACCGCCGTAGCGATCCGGCCACCCAGCTGGAAAACGCCGACTGGACCGAAGATTCCAATGGTCGCCTGATGGACGCGCTGCAGAACCTTGATGAGCGCAGCCAAGACATCCTGCGTGAGCGCTGGCTGTCCGACAGCAAGTCGACGCTGCACGAGCTGGCCGACCGCTATGGCGTGTCCGCGGAGCGTATTCGCCAGCTTGAGAAAAACGCCATGAAGAAGATCCGGAATCAGATGGTCGAGGTCGCCTGATCGCGGCCTGAGTTACCAAAATCGGTTCTGAGAACCCTGAAAACGCCACCAGCCTTCCGGTTGGTGGCGTTTTTGTTTGTATAATCGACGGCCACGATCAACACTTCTGACAACCACCGAGGAACCGTCGGTTATGACCGCTGCACCAGTTCACATCGCCTTCCTGGGTATTGGCCTCATGGGCGCACCCATGACCGGCAACCTGCTCGACACTGGGTTCGCCATGACCCTGTGGAACCGCACGCCCAGCAAGTGTCAGCCTTTTGCCGATCGGGCCGATATCGCCGAGACGCCCGCGCAGGCGGTGGCCAAGGCCGATGTGGTGATTACCATGCTCGAAAACAGCGAGGTGGTGGAGCAGGTACTGGTTGGCCAGGGTGCCATTGCCGCCATGAAGCCCGGAGCGCTGCTGATTGACATGAGTTCGGTGCAACCGTCGGTGGCCCGGCGCCACGGCGAATTGGCAGCCCAGCGCGGGCTCGGGTATCTGGATGCGCCAGTGTCCGGCGGCACCCTGGGCGCCGCCGAGGGTCGGTTGAGTATCATGGCCGGTGGCTCCGAGGCGGACGTGGCCAGGGCGGCGCCGGTGTTCGCCGCCCTGGGGCAGTGCACCAGGATCGGTCCGATCGGCGCCGGTCAGTTGGCCAAGCTGGCCAACCAGGCCATCGTCGGCATCACCATCGGGGCGGTTTCCGAGGCGCTGCTGCTGGCAGCCAAAGGTGGGGCCGATCCGGCCGCCGTGCGCGAGGCCCTGATGGGCGGTTTTGCCGGTTCCCGGATTCTGGACCTGCACGGACAACGCATGCTGGAGCGCAACTTCGCGCCCGGCGCCCCGGCGAGAATCCAGCTCAAGGACATGCGCATGATCCTGGATGAGGCGCGCGCGGAAGGCCTGACTCTGCCCCTGGCGCAGCAGGTGCACAACGAATACTTGTCGCTGGTGGCCAATGGTCACAGCGATGTCGACCACAGCGGTCTGTTGCTGGAACTGGAACACCTGAATGGCGCGCGGCTGGGGTCCCTCGGCCGTGGGCCAAAGGAGTAACGCCATGCCACGCTTTGCAGCCAACCTGTCCATGCTGTTCACAGAAGTGGACTTCACCGAGCGGTTTGCCCGCGCCCGGGCCGCCGGCTTCGATGGCGTCGAATACCTGTTTCCCTATGCCTACCCGAAAGACCTGCTGGCCCGGGCCCTCGGCGATAACCAGCTCACTCAGGTGCTGTTCAATCTGCCGCCCGGGGACTGGGACGCCGGCGAACGGGGCATTGCCTGTTTGCCAGACCGGATCGATGAATTCCGGATCGGGATCGACCGAGCCATCGAATACGCCCAGGCCCTTGGCTGTCGGCAGCTGAACTGCCTGGCCGGCGTGCGCCCCAATTCGCTGCAGGAATCCCTGGCCTGGGAGACGCTGGTGGCCAACGTGGCCTACGCCGCCGACAAACTGGCGGACGAGGGCATCACCCTGTGCCTGGAGGCGATCAATTCCCGGGTCGACATGCCTGGGTTCATGCTGGACACCTCCGGCAAGGTGCTGGCGCTGATCGAGGAAGTCGACGCCGATAACCTGAAACTTCAGTACGACCTGTACCATATGCAGATTATGGAAGGCGATCTGATCCGGTCCCTGGAGTGCCTGATGCCCTGGATTGGCCATATCCAGTTTGCCGATAACCCCGGACGTCACGAGCCTGGAACCGGAGAGATTAACTTTTCGAATGTTTTTTCCGCCATCGACAGTATCGGCTACCAGGGCTGGGTCAGCGCGGAATACCGGCCTTCCGGAGAAACCGGGGATAGCCTGGGCTGGCTGGGGGCACCGACGCGACCGTCGCCATAGGCGACACCCTCTTACAAGATCGTAACTGGCCGGCTTACTGACTTCTTCGTACCCTTGGAATTAAAGCGAGTCTTTAAATATCGTAATCCGCTATCGGGAGGACCGCCGGTGAAAGCACTGGTAATCGAAGACGATCAGGATGTAGCAAATTATCTGGTGAAGGGGCTGAAAGAGTCCGATTTCGTGGTCGACCATGCCGCCGATGGCAAAGAAGGCATGTTGATGGCGGCCAGTGAAGAATATGACATCATGATTGTGGATCGGATGCTCCCCGGTATGGATGGGTTGTCCATCATCAAGACCGTGCGTGCCACTGGCAATCAGGTGCCGGTGCTGATCCTCAGTGCCCTGGGCGACGTCGACGATCGCGTCGAAGGCCTGCGCGGGGGTGGCGATGATTACCTCACCAAGCCGTTTTCCTTCACCGAGCTGCTGGCCCGGATCGAATCGCTGGTGCGCCGTAACCGCCAGGCGCCGGAGACCGAGACCGTGTTGCGGGTTGCCGACCTGGAGATGGATCTGTTGGCGCGTACGGTCAAACGGGCCGGCCAGAACATCGACGTGCAGCCCCGGGAATTCCGGCTGCTGGAATACCTGATGCGTAACGCCGGCCAGGTCGTGACCCGGACCATGCTGCTGGAGAAAGTGTGGGACTACCACTTTGATCCCCAGACCAACGTGATTGATGTCCACATCAGTCGACTCCGGGCCAAAATCGACAAGGAATTCGAGACGCCCCTGCTGCAGACCATTCGGGGTGCAGGATACATGTTACGTGAAACTGCTTAGTCAGCTCAGGACCTCGTCCTTTCAACTAGCGCTGTTGTACATGGTGGTGTTCGCCACCTCTGTGTTCATCTTGCTGGCGTTCATCTACTGGCGCACCGCCGGGTTTATGACCGCCCAGACCGATGAAACCATCGAGGCGGAGATCGCCGGCCTGGCCGAGCAGTACCGCGGCCGCGGGGTGAACGGCCTCATCACCATCATTCGCGAGCGGGTCGCCCGCGACCCGAACGCCAAGTCGATCTATCTTCTCACCACCGATGACTTTCTGAAGCTCGCCGGCAACATCGAATCCTGGCCCAAGGGCACCCGCTCCGAGAGTGGCTGAATCAACTTCACCCTGGACGAAACCGTGGGCTGGACCGGCCCCCAGCGCCTGGCCCGGGCACGCATTTTTGAAGTGCAGGGTGGGTTGCGCCTGCTGGTCGGTCGCGACGTGGACGAACTCACCGCCCTGAAACGGGTGATCGAAACCGCCATCAACTGGGGCATGGGTATTACCCTGGCACTGGCCCTGCTCGGTGGCTTCCTGATGAGCCGAAGCACCACCCGGCGCATCGAAGTGATCAACAACACCTCACGCCGAATCATGAACGGCCACCTGTCCCTGCGTATTCCCACCCGGGGGACCGACGACGATTTTGATCAGCTGGCGGAAAATCTGAACCAGATGCTGGACCGGATCGTGTACCTGATGGAAGGCATCCGGCACGTGTCCGACAGCATTGCCCACGATTTGCGGACGCCGCTGACCCGCCTGCGCAATCAGCTGGAGAATACGCTGATGTCGGTGGATAACGACGAGGCCCGGGATCAGGCCGGCCGGGCGGTGGCCGAAGCGGATCAGTTGCTGGCTACCTTTAACGCCTTGCTGCGGATTGCCCGGCTGGAGACCCGGGGCAACACCGCGGACATGAAGCCGGTGGCCCTGGACGAGCTGGTGGCGGACGCCTGTGAACTCTACGAGGCTCTGGCCGAGGACAAAGACCAGCGCTTCGAGCAGCACCTGGACAAGGGTGTGATGATTGAGGGCGATCGGGACCTGTTGTTCCAGATGGTCAGCAACTTGATCGACAACGCGATCAAGTATACCCCGGAGCAGGGCGTGATCGGGGTCGCGGTTCGAAGAGACGGTGACGATTCGGTGTTCGAGGTGCGGGACAGCGGCATCGGTATACCCGATAGCGAAAAAGACCAGGTGTTCCAGCGCTTCTACCGGGTCGGCAAGAGTCGGTCATTGCCGGGGAATGGCCTGGGGCTGAGCCTGGTCAGCGCGGTGGCCGAGATCCACCAGGGTCGCATCGTGCTCAGTGACACCAATCCGGGCACCGAGGCGCCCGGACTGACGGTGGCGGTTTACATGCCGGCCTTCACCGGCGTTCGCAAACGGATCAAGGCCACTGCCTCAGATGCCTCGGCGGCCGGCGACGCTGCCAGCGTACCGACCGAAACCAGTGACGCCTGAGTTTACTGGCTGGCGCGGAACCGATTAACCCGGGCCAGCACTGGGCCGACCAGCGCGTCGGCGCGGGTTTCCAGCTCCCGGGTGATCCGCTCGAACTGAGACCGACGGCGATCAACCTTGGCCTGAATGCTGTCCCATTCCCCCTCCAGGTGTTTCTGCTCGGCGGCCAGGTAAGCGGCGATGTTGTGACGATTGACCTTGCCGGTGATGCCGTACTGATCCAGGCGATAGCCCAGGGTGTCGATACCGTCGAGGGCGATGTTCAAGAGTTTTTTCGTGTTCATTGAAGCGGGCTCCGTGTGCTCAAATCCAAGGGATAATCTTTGCTCGCACGCTAGCCTTCCGGCCTAGAGTGTTCAACCTAATTCCCGGCGGAGCGAGCAACCCACCCCAGGCTGAACAAAAGGTAATTCGGAGGCCACGCTGGTGTAATTCCAGGTGTGCATAATGGAAACTGTACGAATTGAGGCGGGTGTTCTCCATCACCCGTCTCCCCTCCAGCACAGCGCTAGCCTTAACCCCGTCCACATGACGGGGTTTTTTTCGTCAGGTCGGGCGCTTTTCGTACCAGACCTCGTCAACCCACCACAGCTTCTTGTCCGTGGGCGTGCGTACGATGACTTCGTCCCCGGGTTCCTTCTTCAGGCAAGCGCGGGCAATGGGCGCGTCGATGGAGACGAAGTCCTTGCGCTCATAGATCTCATCCGGGCCCACGATACGGAAGGTGAGCGATTTATCGTCGTCCACCAGGGTCACCCAGGCGCCGAAAAAGACCCGGCCCTCCTGCACTTCCGCGTAGTCGACAATCCGGACGCTCTCGAGGCGGCTGCGAATGTAACGCACCCGACGGTCGATTTCCCGCAACCGTCGCTTATTGTACTGGTAGTCCGCGTTTTCCGAGCGGTCGCCCAGGCTGGCGGCCCAGGTGACTTTGCGGGTGACCTCAGGCCGCTCGGTACGCCAGAGGAAATCCAGTTCCTGTTGCAGCTTGTCGAAGCCTTCGCGCGTAATCAGGTTTGTTTTCATGGTCCGCCAGGTGTCGGGTTCGGAAGCAGGAGAACCAGTATAGATCCTCGCTCGATTTCGGGCGATGCCCGCACAGTTACATTGCAGAACAGTTGGTCACCAACTGCTTGTTGACGCAGGGGTAACGGATGCTAACCTTCGGAAATCATGCAGGCATTTGTGGCTATTGAGCGTAAGCCTGCGCGTTAAGCCGATATCAGGGCCGATATCAGGCTTTTTGCAGTAACACACTCCGGGCTGACTTGCCGGGCGTACAGGAGGTACGTCGGTCCTGGTAAGGGTTCGAAAAGACGCAAGGCCGGGGGCTGCCCTCAGGTGGTATTACGATTCCTCATTGTAACGTTGCTCTGGTTGGCACTTTCGCCGACCAGCGCTTCCGTGCGTTCTGAATATGAGGTCAAGGCCGCCTACCTGTTCAATTTCACCCGTTTCATCACCTGGAATGAGGCACCGGCCGAGCCGTCCGAGTTGACCATCTGTGTCTTCGGGCGCAACCCCTTCGGCGATGTGCTCAACCAGCTCGATGGCCGGGTATCCCAGGGCCGTACCCTGGAGCTGGCGTTTCC
>JBPEXK010000190.1:0-1794 GCA_052031745.1 Marinobacter sp.
AGCCCGGGGGTGAGGTACCTTTTCTGCCGGAAAAAGGTGTCCGAGCGCAGCGAGTTCTTTTTCCAGAAGAAAAGGTACCCCACCCCCAGGCCAGCCCCCAACCCCATCAGGCTAGGGGACCAAAGCACAAAGCCAAAAGCCAAAAGCCTACAGGCGAAGCGCCCCATCCACCTCGATCATCCGCCCAGACATATAGTCATTCTCAAAAATAAACGCCACCGCCGAAGCAATCTCCGCGGGCTGCCCCATCCGCTTCAGGGGAATGCCCGCGGTCATCTTCGCCAGCGCTTCTGGCTTCATCGACGCCGTCATCTCGGTCTCAATGAAACCAGGCGCCACACCCATGCAACGGATGCCGTAACGCGCCAGCTCCTTCGCCCACACCGGCACCAGCGCTGAAACGCCAGCCTTGGCCGCCGAGTAGTTGCTCTGGCCCATGTTGCCGGCTCGGGAGATAGAGGCGATGTTGACGATCACACCCTGGTCACCGTTCTTGATCATCTGGGTGGAGGCCTCGCGTCCGCACAGGAACACCCCGGTCAGGTTGACATCGATCACCGCCTGCCACTGGGCCAGCTCCATGCGCTTCTCGATCTGACCGTCCTTGCCCTTGACCATCAGGCCGTCACGCAGGATGCCAGCGTTGTTAACCAGACCGTTCAGCTTGCCAAAGTCCTTCACGATGGCTTCGAAGGTCTGCTCCACGTCCTCTTCCTTGGCGACGTTGCAAACGTAAGTCTTGGCGTCGCCACCGGCCTCTTTGCACGCCTCTGCGGCTTCAGCCAGCTTCTCTGGCAGCAGGTCGATCAGCGCCAGCTTGGCACCCTTGGCGGCAAGGTATTCGGCCATGGCACGGCCCAGACCCTGGCCGCCACCGGTGATTGCAATAACGGAATCTTGAATTTTCATCACGTGCCCAAATTGAAGTTAGTTAGCGTTAGATGCAGGTTGGCGAGTATACCAGACCTTCCAAAACCCACCTTCAGGCCCTGAGGTGCCGATGTCCGTATTTCTGTTCCTGTTCATTGTTATGCCCATCGCCGAGATGGCGGTGCTGATCAAGGTCGGTGGCCTGATTGGAGTGCTCAACACCGTCGGCCTGGTGCTGCTGACCGCGGTGATCGGTGCCTGGCTGTTGCGCCAGCAGGGTCTGGCAACCCTGCTGAAGGCCAATCAGCGCCTCAACAGCGGCGAGTTGCCGGCAAAAGAGGTGGCTGAAGGATTGATCCTGGCGGTGGGTGGCGCCCTGTTGCTGACTCCTGGTTTCATCACCGACACCGTTGGTTTTCTGTGCCTGCTGCCGGGCACGCGGCATTGGCTGGCATCCCAGGCCCTCAAGCGCATGGTGGTGTCCGGTCAGAGCCGGGGCTTTCACTTTCGCGCCGGCGGCGGTGCCGGACCCTTCGGTCAGGGCCCGTTCGAGGGCGGCGAAAACCCGTTCGGACGCCAGCGTCCGTTCGATCGCGATGGGGATGGCGACATCATCGAAGGCGAGTATCAGGACCAGACCGAAAGCGATCGCGATCGCATCGAAAAAAAGTGAAAAAAGTTGGTGTGAGGGTGTTGAAAACCCCTACGCCAACCCCACATAAGTTCCACAAGTTCGCCGCGGGCTGATAACGGCTGGAAAACAGCAGGTTAGGCAGCCGGGCAATCGGGTTGGGCACTGCATCGCAGGTCCGGCCTTTTTAAACAGCAAATGTCATTGCCACATTAATCTGACTATTGGAGAAACCGAGCAATGAAGATTCGTCCGCTCCACGATCGTGTTGTCGTGCGCCGTAAGGAAGAAGA
>JBPEXK010000191.1:0-1476 GCA_052031745.1 Marinobacter sp.
CCCAGAGCAAGGACTTTGGCGTGATCGCCACCGAGAACGGCTGGAATCTGTACGTGTGCGGCAACGGCGGCATGCGCCCGCGTCACGCCGACCTGTTCGCCACCGATCTGTCCGATGAGGAGCTGATCCGCACCATCGACCGGGTGATCATGCTCTACGTACGCACCGCCGATCGGCTGCAGCGCACCAGTGTCTGGATGGAGAACCTGGAGGGCGGTCTGGACTACCTGAAGCAGGTGGTGCTGGAGGACAGCCTGGGCATCTGCGCCGAGCTGGAGGAACACATGGCCGGCATTGTCGACACCTACCAGTGCGAGTGGAAGACCGCGGTGGAGGATCCGGACAAGCGCAAGCGCTTCCGGGAGTTTGTGAATGCACCGGAGAAGAAGGATCCGGTGCAGGAGTGGACGACCGAGCGGGATCAGCGTAGGCCGGTGTTGGAGTCGGCCTAGCCTGTTGGTTGGGTGCTGGAGCGCGCGGCACGGGGGTACTTTTCTTCTGGGAAAAGAACTCGCTGCGCTCAGACATCTTTTCCCGACAGAAAAGCACCCCCGTACCCCACGCTCTCGGAGCTCGGGAATAACGCCTTAAAGAGATTCAAGGAGATTACTGATGACAGCTCGCACTGACTGGAAAGCAGTTTGTACAGTTGAGGACCTGGTGCCGGAATCTGGCATTGCGGTTTGGACCGAGGATGGCCCGGTGGCGGTGTTTTACCTGCCGCATCGGTTGCCGGCCTTGTTTGCCATCAGCCACACCGATCCGTTTAGCGGGGCCAATGTACTGGCGCGGGGACTGACCGGGGATTTAAAGGGGCAGCCGATGGTGGCCTCGCCGTTGTACAAGCAGCACTTCAACCTGATTACCGGCCAGTGCCTGGAGGATGAGTCAGTATCGGTGAAAACCTACCCGGTGCTGCTGGATGGCGAAACCATCCGGCTGGAAGTCCCCGTCAGCCAATCAGAATCCGCCGTCGCTTAAAAGGCAGCACCCCAAAGGTCGAACAAGCCGATTTGGGGTGGGTGTTTTTTTCTGCCAGGAAAAGGTGTCTGAGCGCAGCGAGTTCTTTTCCCAAAGAAAAAAACACCCACCCCGAAGCGGCGACAGCTCCGAATTAAAGCGCCTACCCCCGAGCGCCCCCCCGGTTACCCCGCCACCGCTCCCGCATACCCAGCACCACAATGGTCAGTGCCGGCAGGAAGGTCACCGTGACGATGGCCGCGCCCACCAGTCCGAATAACACGATGGCCCCGACGCCGCGGTAGAGTTCGGTGCCCTCGCCAGGCAGGAACACCAGTGGTGACAGGCCACAGAGGGTAGTCAGCGTGGTCATGGCGATGGGCCGCAGGCGCGTTCGGACGGCGTCGGTGACCGCTTCCACCACCGAGCCACCGCGATGGCGCAGGTTCTGGCGGGCCTGGTCGACCACCAGGATGGGGTTGTTGACCACCGTGCCCATCAGGATCAGAAAACCCA
>JBPEXK010000192.1:0-3930 GCA_052031745.1 Marinobacter sp.
GAATTGAAGATGTCTGGAAGACGATCCAGTGGGATGCCGGTGCCCGAATCGCTCACTGAGCAATTCAGCAGAATGCAGTTGCCCTCAAGGCTGAAACAGCCGGCCTGGATATTAATGAAGCCATCGGTGGTGAACTTGATGGCGTTGTCGATCAGGCCCGCCAGAATCTGGCGCAGACGCGGGGCATCACCCAGTACCATGGGCTTGTCCGGCCATTCCCCGTAAAAGTTCATGCTGAGCGAGAGGCCCCGCTCCTCGGCCACGTGCCGGTAGGTGGCCGTGCAGTTGGTGATCAGATTGCGCAGGTTGAATTCCTGGTTGTCCAGTCTGAGGGAGCCACTGTCCATGCGGGAGTAATCGAGAATGTCGCTGATCACGGTCAGCAAATCCTCGGTGGACTGGCGCGCCGTGGTCAGGTAATCCCGCTGGCGATGAGTGAGCGGGTCTTCCTGGATCAGGTCGATCATGCCCAGCACGCCATTCAGGGGGGTGCGAAGTTCGTGACTCATGGTGGCGAGGAACTCGGATTTCGCCTGGCTGGCAAATTCCGCCTTCTCTCGGGCGCTCTCCGACGCCGCCAGGGTGCGTTCCTGGGAACTCGCCAGGTCCGACAGATGGCTGGCCAGGTCGTTCAGCTGGTGTTCAATTTCCGCCACTTCCAGGGCGCTCTTCCGGCCGCTGATCGCCTGTTTAGCGTAATCCCGATTGATCATCCGCGAAATCCGGCCCGACAGCCGCTTGATCGGCGAGATGATGGTGTCCAGGTGGTGGTAGATCAGCAGCAATGTAAACAGCAGCATGGAGATGCCCACCGCCAGGGAGGTCCAGACGATGTCCCGCTGACGACCGCCGAGCAGTTCGGTACTGACCCCTACCTGCACAGTGCCCACACGCAGAGCGGTAGAGCCGAGTCCGTACTCCGGGGTGAACCATTCGGCGTTGCGACCCGAATCCAGGTCCAGAGGTTGTTGCAGGATTTCGGTCTCGAAAACGTTGTACTGGGCCGGGTCCATGGGTGTCCGTACAGCGCCTTTTGCCACGAATCCGATTTGCTCCCCGACCACGTCGGTGACCCGTATCCAGTCCGCCCTGCTGCGCCGGAGGGACTGGTTCAGTACCTGCTCAAGCGCCTGGCTGTTACCGGACACCACCGCGTATTCCAGCACCGGTGCCAGGCTGTCCGCGAACATCTGGGTGCTGTCCGACAGCTCGGAGCGGGCATCGTCCAGGCGCGCGGAGGTAAAAAATGCCATCAGCACCAGGAACATCACGATGGCTGGCAAGGCGCCAAGCAACAGCAACTTGCGGGTCAACGATGCCCGAGCAGACTTGAAATCAGTCACCTTGAGGCCCTCCGTTGCCTGTCAGTTCCTGCTGGATGGTTTGGCTGATGAACTCCCGGTCTGGAACCGGAATGTTCATCGAGCGGGCTACCTGTTCGTTGATCTCAACCCGGTAGTTTGAAAGATAGGTAGGGGCGGGGAATTTGCCCGTCTCGAAATACGTCTGTAGATAGTCGGCGCCTTTGGTCGCCATGTCGGCAAACGGTGCGTAGCTTGACGCCAGGGCTCCGGCTTTTACGTAGGCCTGGCTTGGGCCAATGACGATTTTGTTGCGTCGATAGGCGGTCAGCAGAATGTGTTTGATGGTGCGCGGGTTGTAAATGGCGTCGTCCGGCGCCGCCAGCAGGAAGTCGCCGTAGCGCAGGGCCCTGACCAGGGACGGAATCAGGTCGTCGTCGTTATCCACCACGAACACTCTGGCCCGCATGCCGTGGGCAGGCAATTCGTCGATCAGGGGCTCGTAGAGTTCGACGGATGAGGTGGTGGCGAGAATGGCGACAGTGTTGGCCTGGGGCAAAATGGCCTTGCCGGTCAGGGCCTGGCGCAACAGGGGTACGTCATAGAGCACCCCGGAAATCCGGCCCGGGTCCCGGGCCACGAAACCGTCGATGAAGGCTTTCTTCACCAGCATGGCCAGAATGGGCACCGACCGGTTGGCTTGGCGCACCCGGGAAAACGCCGAAGGACCGATAGTAATAACCGGAGTCTGCTCGAGCACCGGAACCTGCTCATCCGAGATTGGCTCCAGGTTAATGTCGTCCGGTAGGCGGGCTTGTAACAGAGTCAGGACATGCTGATCCAGCGCACTGTTGCCTGAACCCACCACGTAGGCGGTGCGGGCCGGTTGCTCTTCAGCGTGGACGGTTCCCAACAGGCACCAGGACAGGATCAGCCACGGGACGAGCCCCGAGGCCCCCTCACTCGCTGATCGGAGGAGGGCCCGGATCGAAAGCAGCACTTGTCGCCAAATCAAACTGCTATGCGGTGTCATACCGTCCCGGATTTTATGCTGTCCCTAGCCAATGTTCAGAAGCGGATTCCTGCTTCGACAAAATACTGATTGGCTTCATCAATGATGTTGTCGGGGCTCATCCATGGCTCCTTATCGATGTAGTGCTGTACCGTGAATGCCAGCAGGTAGCTGAAATCCGCCCGATCCACTCGGCGGGCCAAACGGAAGTCCGCCCGTTTGAACCGGGTGCCCCTGACCTCATGGGTCAGATAAAAAGCGGCGGAAGACGTCAGCGACCAGGGCAGTTCCTGAATCCAGGCCAGGCTACCGGAGTGGCGGGCAGACAGGCGTCCCATCAAAGCTACCGCGCGGGAACGGGTACTGGCTGTCCCCGCATCCGGGTCTCCGGAATAGCGGCTGTCCTGATCAAGGTAGGCATAGGTGGTGCGCAGTAGGGTGCCGGAGAACTCTAACGATCCCTCAAGTTCCACACCTTCCTGATCCACCGCAACGTTGTTGTCGATGAACCAGAACTCCTCGTTGATCACTCCGCTGATCATATCCCGAAGATAGTCATTGAAATAGCGGACTTCAACGCTCATGAGCGCGCTGTCGAGGTGGTACTGGCCGAAATAGCTGATCTCACGTGAGGTGATGGTCTCTTCTTCCAGCTTTGCGCCGAAGGTGGAGGACTCTTGGTCGACCAGGTCCTTGACCTCGAACCTTGTGCCTTCGAGGGCTTCGAACGGCGGCCGAACATTGCGGGGGCGGTAGGACCAGTCCGGGTCCTGCTCGAAGGCATCGGGTGTTCGCACTGCCCGGGAAAACACGAAGCGGATGACGTGGTTGTCGTTGATGATGAAATTGGACGCAACGCGGGGCGAGAAATAGCCCTCGTCGGTGGTGGTGGTTTTCTCCCAGTTACCGCCGGCGTTGAAGGTCACCCAATTGAAGGGTGAGTACTCGGCATTGGCAAACACCCGGGTCTGATAGTTGTTGCCGCGGCCATTGAAAAAGGTTTCCGACTCGAAGGTGTCTTTTCGATAGCCCAGGCCGGCCACCAGTTTCAGCTCGGGATTGAAGATAAAGGTGTTCTGAATCTCAAACTCCAGGCGTGATTCTTCCGCATCCTCATTGAAGTCGGCCACGAACGGGCCCTGGTCAGTGGGAAACGGGGCCCCGGGAGGCAACAACAGCAGGAACTCGTCGGCCGGTACCGAGGCGGTCCAGCGCTGGTGGCGCCGCTGGTTCTGGTAGGTGGTCTGCAGGTGGTAGAAATGCCGGTCCGAGGTGGTGCCGTTAAACCGGGTTTGCAGGTAATAGGTGTCGAGATCGATGTCCGGGTTATTGATGGCCCCCAGTTTGCCGGATTTGGCGCTATCCTCTTCGTTGACACCGTCCACCACACCGGCACGGAAATCCACGGAATAGTCGTTGCTCAGATCCAGGACACTGTCGAAGTTGAAGTTGTTGATGTCGAAACCGTCGTGAAAGCGCTCCTTGTCATCGTCTTCCTGCCGGTCGAAGCCATCGGATTTGCGCTTCTCGTAGGACAGGCGCCAGCTGCCGTCATCGCCGGCATCACCAACGGAAGTGAAGGTTCGCAGGTGGCCCCGGGAGCCGACAGAGGTGTAT
>JBPEXK010000193.1:0-3579 GCA_052031745.1 Marinobacter sp.
CCTGCCGAACCAAAATGTGACCCGCTTCACACTCCCGAGGCCGTGCTAGGACTCACGCGGCTGGTCTGCCATAATCGAGGGCCCGCGCCGCGTTCAGGCGTGGCGCAGTAGTAATTGGAGCAGATTGTGAAACGACCGGGGTCGCTCACCAGATGGCTTGTTCGGGGTCTCATGAACCCGTTGTTCCCAGCCCTCATTCTTGTGGTTTTTCTCGCCGTGGCGGCTGGCTTGCGTCACGGCCTGGTGGAGCAGGACACCCGTCAAATCCGCGCCAATCTTGAACACGAAGCCGAGGCCATGGCCAACGGCCTGGAACGGGAATTCTCCATCCACGTCAAAACCCTGCAGCGCATGGCCCAGCGTCTGGAGGTGATGCCCGACACCCCGGAGCCGATCTGGCGCGAAGATGCCCGCCGCTACCTCCGAGACTACGGTGTCTATCAGGCGGTGGAATGGATTGACCGCAACTACATCATTCGTTGGCTTGAGCCTGTGTCCGGCAACCAGGAGGTGATCGGCTTCAACGTCGCCTTTTCTGACCAGCGCCGGCGCGCTCTGGAAACCGCCCAGGCCACGGGCAAACCGGACATTTCCGGGGTGATCAATCTGAAACAGGGCGGTCGGGGGTTCGTCATCTACGCCCCGGTCGGCACCGGGGACGCCAACAACGGTTTCATCGCCGGAGTGTTCCGCATGGAGGTGCTGGCCCAACAGATGCTCAGCGGCCGCATCCTCGATTCCTTCCATATTGAACTGATCAGCGGTGAGTCCACCTATCAGCTGCTGCCATCCAGTGGCATCAGCGAACGTTTCGCCCACACCGAACCGGTCGACCTGCCCACTTTGAACTGGGCCTTTACCCTGCGGCCGACTCAGGAATGGGTGGACAATCAGCGCAGCCAATGGCCGGCGATGATTTTCGGCTCCCTGTCCCTGTTGGGACTGCTCACCAGCCTGACCACCCTGCTCGTGCAGCTGATCCTCAAACGTAACCGGGCCCTGCTCAGAACCCGCCGGGAACTGCACCGCGAAATTGACCAGCGCAAGACCATCCAGCAGGCGGTCGATCGGCTGGAATCCACCGACACCCTGACCGGACTGGCCAATCGGCGGTTCTTCATGGAGGACCTGGCCCACACCCTGAAGATGTCCGACCGGCAGATGCGCCAGGTGGCACTGGTCCTTCTGGACCTGGATCGATTCCAGATGCTGAACGATTCCCTCGGTCACCAGTTCGGCGACGAATTGCTGATCAAGGTTTCGGAGCGTTTGAACGGACTGAGCGATGAGCGCCTGATGGTGGGCTACGCCGGTGGCGACGAGTTCATGCTCTGCCAGCAGCAGGTGGACAACCTCGACGATGTCATCCACCTGCTCGGCGAGATCAAGCAATGCTTCAACACGGCCTTTGAGGTACAGGGCCAGGCGATCACCGTCTCCGCCACCATGGGCATCGCGGTGTATCCCCAGAGCGGACTCGATGCCGATACCCTGTTGCGCAACGCCGACATCGCCATGTACCGGGCCAAGGATCAGGGCCGCAACACTTACCAGTTCTACACCGAAGGCATGCAGGAGCGGGAAGTGCTGCGCCTGGAGTTGGACAAGGACCTGAGCCAGGCGCTGAAGAACGACGAGTTCGTGCTGTTCTACCAGCCGCAGCTGGATCTGGAAAGCAACGAGGTCAACAGCGTCGAGGCGCTGATACGCTGGCAGCACCCGGTGCGCGGTCTGCTGTCGCCGGGGGAATTCATTCACCTTGCCGAGGAAAGTGGACGCATCACCGACATCGGCCGCTGGGTTGTGCTGGCCGCCTGCCGTCAGCTGGCGCGGTGGCAGGGCACCCAATACGCGCACCTGCGAGTGGCGGTGAACCTGTCCGGACGCGAACTGGACGACGAACACCTGGTGGACCACATCCGGGAGGCACTGGAATCCGAGCGGGTGCCGGCAGAACGCCTGGAAGTGGAGCTCACCGAGGAGGTGTTCATCCAGAACATCGAGCGCAACCTGGATCAGCTCGGCCGCTTGCAGCAGCTGGGTGTGCACCTGGCGATCGACGATTTCGGCGTGGGCTATTCGTCCCTGGGTTACCTGCGGGACTTCCCGGTCAACCAGCTCAAGATTGACCGCTCGTTCATCAACGAGGTGACCCAACGCCACGACGATGCGGTCATCACCCGCGCGGTGATCAATCTGGCCCACAACCTGGGCATGGACGTAGTTGCCGAAGGGGTGGAAACCGAGGCCCAGCTGACGTTCCTGCGGGACAACGACTGCAACATCGCCCAGGGCTATCTGATCAGTAGGCCGATTCCCGCCGTAGAACTGGAAAAGGCGCTGGCCTCAGGCACCCTGCTGAACAACGTGACCGCGGCTTCGGATTTGTAATCGCTGCCGGCCCGCGCCACCATTGAACCAATTTCCCCGGATTGTGTTGTTATGTCTTCGAAATACCTGACTCCAGACCAGGATCGCAGCATTCGTCGCTGGGAGCGCTGGAACCGTAATTATTTCATCGTCGCCTTCCTGGCGCTGATCATTATCCTGGTGTTCAGTAGCCAATTGGGCCTGTCCAGCGGCACCAGCTGGGGGCCCTTGGGTTTGCTGATTGCCGCCATCGTGGCGCCGATCATTGTGCTGCAACTTCGGTTGGCTTGCCCCGCCTGCGGTCACAAAATCGGTTGGCAGGCCAAGCTGATGGCGCCCGACCAATGCCGAACCTGCGGCACCTTCCTGCGCTCCAAAGAACAGTAATCGCCTGCAGAAAACCTTTGACCTGTGAGTAACTCACAGGTTTTAGGCTATTCTTTAACTTAGCCAACTTGGGCACAAGCCGTGCCCCTCAACGAGTTTGCGCCATGAAAGTTAAAGAGATCGCCGAAGCCGCCGCCGTCAATCCCGACACCGTTCGGTTCTACACCCGGGAAGGCCTGCTCAATCCCAGCCGGAATCCGAACAACAATTACCAGCAATTTGACGCCGATGACCTGCGTCGCCTTCGTTTCGCCCGCAAGGCCCGGCAGCTTGGCTTCTCGCTGCCGGAGATCCGGGCCATCCTCGATCAGGCCGAGGATCATCATTCGCCCTGCCCCATGGTGCGGGAGGTGTTTGAACAGAGGCTGGCCGAGGTGGAGCGGGAGATCCGCGAGCTACAGCAGTTGCGCCAGCGCATGACCGGCGCGCTGCAGGCGTGGCAGCACATGCCCGATGGTACCCCGGATGGGCATACCATCTGCCGGCTGATCGAGCATTGGGATGACGGCAATTCGGAGGCGGCGGTCAACGGAAGCCAGCAACGGGAGTGCGACCATGAGTGAGGAGCATGGCCTGCAAACGGCACTGTCGATCTCCGGTGCCTCCTGCCAAGGCTGCGTGAAGAAAATTCGCGCCGCCCTGGCGCCGCTGACCGGGGATCCGGAGTTGATGGCGGTGGACCTCGAGCATCGGACCGTGGCCCTGCCCGCCGGCACTGATCGGCAGGAGGCCGCGCGCCTGGTGTCCGAGGCGGGTTATCCGGCCGAGCCGGTCACCGACGATAACGCCACGACGGTCGGATGCTGCGCAAGTGCTGCCGAA
>JBPEXK010000194.1:0-2806 GCA_052031745.1 Marinobacter sp.
ACCGCCACCGCACCGAAACAGAAGGTGAGCATCAGGCCCACCAGGCCGGTAATGCTGAAGTCGCGGATGTGGGCCAGGCGTTGGCTGTAGGCTACCAGGGCCATGGCCACCACTCCGGCTAACAGGGCCGGGAACGCCCAGGGCGTGATGGTTTCGGCCAGCAGCGCCGACAAGCCGCCGAGCAGGCCGACCAGGGCGAAAGTTCGAATGCCGGCGATGCGTTGGCCCGATTGCTGTTCGCGGGCACCCCAGCCCCGTTCGAGCCCTACGATGGCGCCGAGCAACAGCGCCACGGCCAGGTGGATTAAGGTGTGATTGGACGCAACAAACCGCGCGGCGACATCATCCATGGGCGGTAACGTTTCCTCAGGATCAGGAAAGAAAAGGCCGGCACTCCCTGTTTTCAGGATAGCCGAGGATGGCGCCGTGGGTATCCCTTACCTTACTTGCCGGGGGCGAATCTGGTAAGCTTCGCGCCCTTTAATTGCGACCCTTTTGACTAAAGTTCACCGGAAATTCGTGACCGTCAGTCCCTTCTAGCACCCGTTCCCGCTCTCTCTGTATCAATCTCCGGGAAGGTTTCTGCGATCACCCCGGGCAGCGGCCCGGTGACTTTGTCCCTGTTTCATCAAAAACGGAACTCGACATGGTTAATACCCTGAAAAACCAATGGTTATCCAATATCCGTGGTGACCTGCTTGCGGGCATTGTGGTGGCGCTGGCCCTGATCCCGGAAGCCATTGCCTTCTCCATCATTGCCGGGGTGGACCCCAAAGTGGGGCTGTACGCCTCCTTCTGCATCGCCGTCATCATTGCGTTTGTGGGTGGCCGTCCGGGCATGATTTCGGCGGCAACCGCCGCCATGGCGGTGTTGATGGTTACCCTGGTGAAAGAACACGGGTTGCAGTACCTGCTGGCCGCCACGCTGCTGACCGGTGTGATCCAGATCATCGCCGGCTACCTGAAACTGGGCAGCCTGATGCGCTTCGTGTCCCGCTCGGTGGTGACTGGCTTCGTCAACGCGCTCGCGATACTGATTTTCATGGCTCAGTTGCCCGAGCTCACCAATGTGACCTGGCACGTGTACGCCATGACCGCGGCGGGCCTGGGCATCATCTACCTGTTCCCGCTGCTGCCGGCGGTGGGCAAACTGATTCCATCGCCCCTGGTGTGCATCGTGGTGCTGACCGCCGTCTCTGTGGCCCTGGGCCTGGACATCCGCACCGTGGGCGACATGGGCGAGCTGCCCGACACCCTGCCGATCTTCCTGTGGCCTGACGTGCCGCTGAACATGGAAACCCTGATGATCATCCTGCCGTACTCCCTGCCGCTGGCGGTGGTGGGTCTGCTGGAGTCGATGATGACCGCGACCATCGTGGACGACCTGACCGACACCGAGAGCGACCGCAACCGCGAATGCAAGGGCCAGGGCATCGCCAACATCGGCTCCGGCCTGATCGGCGGCATGGCCGGCTGTGCCATGATCGGCCAGTCCATTATCAACGTGAAATCCGGCGGCCGAACCCGGCTGTCGACCCTGACTGCCGGCGTGTTCCTGCTGATCATGGTGCTGGTGCTCGACAGCGTGCTGGTGCAGATCCCCATGGCCGCCCTGGTGGCGGTTATGATCATGGTGTCCATCGGTACCTTCTCCTGGGAGTCGATCCGCAATCTCAAGGAGCATCCGCTGTCCACCAACATCGTGATGCTGGTGACGGTTATTGTGGTGGTGGCCACCCACAACCTGGCGTTTGGCGTGCTCGCCGGTGTGCTGCTGGCGGCGCTGTTCTTCGCCAACAAGATCGGCCATTACATGATGGTGGATTCCGAGCTGGACGAGCAGGGCACCACCCGCACCTACCGCGTAGTGGGCCAAGTGTTCTTTAGTTCGTCAGAAAAACTGATCCAGGCCTTTGATTTTAAGGAAGCAGTCGATAATGTGGTGATAGATCTGAGCCGGGCTCACTTCTGGGACATCACCGCCGTCGGTGCGCTCGACAAGGCCGTGATCAAGTTCCGCCGGGAAGGTGCAGACGTGGAGGTGATTGGTATGAACGAGGCCAGTGCCACCATCGTCGACCGGTTCGGCGTGCACGACAAACCGGAAGCCGTCGACCACTTGATGGGACACTGACATGAGCCAGGCCACGGCACCCGGTGAGGATCGCAGTCCGAATAATAACCATAAGGATCAGCAAGGCGAGGTGGATATGTTGCGAGTAGTAGCCTGTATCGACGGTTCCCGAGCTGCCCCTGCTGTGTGCGACTACGCCGCCTGGGCGAGCAAGCACATGCAGACGCCGGTGACGTTGCTGCACGTATTGGACGAAGAGCGTTACCCGGCCGAGCCGGATCTGGCCGGCAGCATCGGGCTGGGAAGCCGCGAGCAGTTGCTGGACGAACTGGCCGAGTTGGACCGCAAGCGCGCCAAGCTGGCTCTCGAGCATGGCCACCACATGCTGGACGAGGCCGAGCGTCGGGTGAAAGAGGCGGGCGTGGGCGAGGTAAGCCAGCGACAGCGCCATGGCGACCTGACCGAATCCCTGCTCGCCATGGAGAACGAGACCCGGTTGCTGGTCATCGGCCTGCACGGTGAGAGCTGCTCCGACCGGGATATCCACATTGGCAGCCAGCTGGAGACGGTGATCCGCAGTGTTCACCGGCCGATCCTCTTGGTCCCGGACGAGTTCAGTGCACCGAAGAGCGCCATGCTGGCCTTTGACGGCAGCCCAACCGCCTTCAAGGGCGTGGAGTTGCTCGCCGGCAGCCCGGTGTTGAAGGGCATGCCGCTGCACCTGGTGATGGT